>CBAAAS010000283.1:0-4969 GCA_964658855.1 uncultured Mycobacterium sp. | reverse complement strand
GTCGTGGTCGGTGACGAGGTGTCGTGCGCGCTGCTCGACTTCGCCCGCGAGACGAACGCCACCCAGTTGGTGCTCGGCAGCTCCCGACGGTCGCGGTGGGCGAGCATCTTCAGCGAGGGCATCGGCGCGGCGACCATCAAGAACTCGGGCAAGATCGACGTCCACATGGTCAGCCACGAGGCGGCCAATCGCAGCATGGCGTTCGCGACGATCTCGCCACGGGCCCGCCAGGTGGTGTCCTGGCTGGCCGCCGTCACATTGCCGTTGGCGATCCTGGCGATCACGCTGCGGTTGGACCCGACCCTGGACGTCGGCGGGAAATCGGCCCTCTTCTTCGCCGGGGTGGTCGGCGTCGGGCTGTTCGGCGGGGTGGCACCGGCGGTCCTGTCGGGGCTGCTCTCCGGGGCGCTGCTGGTCTATTTCCATACCGAGCCGCGGTATTCATTCGCCGTCAAGAGCCTGAGCAACGCCCTGACCATCATGATCCTGCTGGGAGTCGCGATGGCGATCGCGGTGTTGGTGGACGCCGCCGCCAGCCGGGCCCGGGAGGCCAGGCGGGCCAGCCAGGAGGCCGAGCTGCTCTCACTGTTCGCCGCGTCGGTGCTGCGCGGCGCCGACCTCAACGCACTGCTGGAGCGGGTGCGCGAGGCGTACTCGCAGCGGTCGGTGTGCCTGGTCCGTGAGGTCGACGGTCGCATGGTCCCGGTCGCCGGCGTGGGCACCGAGTCGTGCGTGACGGTCGATTCCGCCGACACCGCGGTCAAGGTCGCCGACGAAGAATTCTGGATGCTGATGACTGGGCGCGGCCTGACCGGCCGCGACCGCCGGGTGCTCTCGGTAGTCGCGACGCAGGCGGCCGGACTGGTCAAGCGAGGTGAGCTCGCCGAAGAGGCCGGCAAGGTCAAATCGCTCGCCGAGGCCGACGAGCTGCGCCGCCTGCTGCTGTCGGCCCTCGGTCACGACCTGCGCACTCCGCTGACCGCGGCTAAGGCGGCGGTGTCCAGCCTGCGCGCCGAGGACGTCTGGTTCTCACCGGAGGACACCAGCGAATTGCTGGCCACCGTGGAGGAGTCGGTCGATCAGCTGACCCTGCTGGTGGCCAATCTGCTGGACTCGTCGCGGCTGGCGGCCGGGGTGGTTCGCCCGGAACTGACCGACGTCTACCTCGAAGAAGTCGTCCAGCGCGCGTTGGTCAGCATCGGGGGACGCCACACGATCTACGGGCGGGCGAGCATCGACCGGGTCAAGGTCGAGGTCGGCGGAACGGTCGCGATGGGCGACGCGGGACTGCTGGAACGGGTGCTGTCCAACGTGATCGACAACGCGCTGCGCTATGCGCCGGCCAGTTTCGTCCGGGTGAATGCGGGCCAAGTCGGACCGCGGGTTTTGATCAACATCGTCGACGACGGACCCGGAGTGTCCAAAGGCGCCGCCGAGCAGATGTTCCAGCCGTTCCAGCGGCTTGGCGATTTCGACACGACAACCGGTCTGGGCCTGGGTCTGTCGGTGGCCAAGGGTTTCATCGAGGCGATGGACGGAACGATCACGGCCAGCGACACCCCTGGCGGCGGGCTGACTATCGTGATCGACATGGCCGCGCCGCTGCAGGACCGGCGCTCGTGACCCGCGCCGGCGACGATTCAGGGCGCCGCGATGAAGAGGAGCGGCGCTCGTGACCAGGGTGCTGGTGGTCGATGACGACCCTCAGCTGTTGCGTGCGTTGCGGATCAACTTGTCGGTGCGTGGCTACGAGGTGATCACCGCACCGACCGGGTCGCGCGCCCTGACGGTCGCCGCGGAACATCCTCCGCAGGTGGTGATCCTGGATCTGGGGATGCCGGACATATCGGGCATCGAGGTGCTGGCCGGTCTTCGCGGCTGGCTCACGGCCCCGGTGATCGTGCTGTCTGCGCGCACCGACTCGTCGGACAAGGTGGGCGCACTCGACGCGGGCGCCGACGACTACATGACGAAGCCATTCGGCATGGACGAGTTGCTGGCCCGGTTGCGCGCCGCAGTGCGACGGGCGACGGTGGCCACCGGCGTGGACAACCCGGTGGTGGAAACCAAGTCGTTTCTTGTCGACCTCTCGGCGAAGAAGGTGATCAAGAACGGCAGCGAGGTCCACCTGACCCCCACCGAATGGGGCATGCTGGAGATGCTGGTGCGCAATCGCGGCAAGCTGGTCGGTCGCGAGGAGTTGCTCCGCGAGGTGTGGGGACCCAAGTACGCGACGGAAACCCATTATCTCCGTGTGTTTCTCGCGCAATTGCGCCGCAAACTCGAGGACGACCCGTCGCACCCCGCCCATCTGCTGACCGAGGCAGGCATGGGGTATCGCTTCGAAGCATGAGAGTTGTTGAGCGAGAACGGGTTAGCTACCGTAACCGTCGTCGTGCTCTGTGCCAGCAAAATCCAGCGTTGCGGCCAGATCCGGTAAACCTGTGGTGTAACCTATTTCAGTAACAGCGCGAGCAAAGCCGATACCCACCCGTGCAGAGTGGCGGATGAGAAAATGCAGCATCACATCATTGTCAGCGGTGACGATGCGCTGGCCACCACCATCATCGAAGAGCTGGAAAGCGCCGGCGCAAACGTCATCAGGCTGGGCAGCAGTGGCCTCACCGGGGTCTGCGACGAATTGGATCGGGCCCACGTAGGCGACGCGCTGGCAGTGGTGTGCGCCGGCGATGACGATGCGGCCAACCTCGAAATCGCCCTACTGGCACGACGATCCAATCCTTCGGTGCGCGTGGTCGCCAGGCTGGCCAATGATGTGCTGCGCGCGGCGGTGGCCGCCGACAACGGACCGGGCGCAATCCTCGACGTCGCCGAACTGACAGCGACATCCGTCGTCGAGGCATGTCTGGCACACCGGACACACCCTTTCGAGGCCGCCGGGATCGAATTCCTGGTCTCCGGCAGCGAAGCGCCGCGGGCCGCCACGCTGCGCGAAATCTACGGCGACCTGGCCCCGGTGGCGATCATCCACGGCGAGAACTCGTCGAGCCCGGGCGAGATCGAAGTCTGTCCGACCCGCAATCAACGGGTGCTCGCCGGTGACCGCGCGGTGATGATCGGCACGGCCGACGAATCTGCTGAACGCGGCATCAAGGTCCGACGGCCGGCGGCAACGCGGTACCAACGAGCCGGGCTTCGACGAGTGTTCGACGCCGTCCGCACCGTTGTCAACGACTTCAACCCGGCGTTCTATCCCGCACTGGCGGCAGCCCTGACCCTCGTCGCGATCTCAATGACGCTGTTGCGCTACAACTATCAGCATCCGCGGATGTCCTGGGTCGACGCGCTGTACTTCACCATCGAGACGATCACGACGACGGGCTACGGCGACTTCAGCTTCGCCCACCAAGAGACGTGGCTGCGCATGTTCGCCGCGGGTTTGATGTTCGGCGGGGCGACCACCATCGCCCTGCTGGTCGCCTTCATCGCCGACGTGCTGCTGTCACGGCGCTTCGTGTTCGCGTCCTCACGACCGCGGATGCGCCACCTGCGCAACCATGTGATCGTCGTCGGACTCAGCGCCCTCGGGATGCGGGTGATCACCGACCTGGTCAAGGCGGGATACGACGTCGCGGTCATCGAGATCAACGAGGACAACCGATTCCTGTCTGCCGCGCGCGCGCTGGACGTACCGGTGATCTTCGGCGACGCCACGCTCAAGCAGACGCTGGAAGCGGCGCGCGTCCAGCGGGCCCGCGCGGTGGCGGTGCTGACCCGCGACGACATGATCAACATCGAGACCGGGATCGTGCTGGCCGAGATGCTGGGCCCGAAAGTGGTGCCCAAGGCTAACAAGCGCGCCGACATCTCGGTGGTGCTCCGGGTGTACGACCGGGCGCTGGGTCTGGCGGTCGCACAGCGTTTCGGCTTCGAGAACGTCCGCTCCTCAGTCGCACTGGCCGCGCCGTGGTTCATCGGCGCCGCGATGGGGGTGGAGGTGCTGGGCACCTTCTCGATCGGCCAGAGCTCGTTCATGGTCGGCGCGATGCTGGTGGCCGAGGGCAGCGAACTCGACGGTCTGCCGATGGGCGACCTCTCGAGCAGGACACGCGTGATCGCGATCTGCCGGCAGGACTCCCCCATCGACCTGCAGCCGCGCCACGAAAACAAGCTTCGCGACGGTGACACCGTCTATCTCGTCGGCCCCTACCGGGACCTGGTGGCCACCCTGCGCAAAGGGCTACCGCCCCGGCATGCGGTCACCCCCGCGGAGGCGAGCGACGACATCGCCGAACCAACTGAAAAGGCCCGGGAAGCCAGCGTCAGCCGCCAGGCCCGCACTGGCTGAGCCCGTTCTCGCGGAATCTTTACAACATCCTTACGGGCACCTGCCGACTCCTTACAGAATTCTGCCAACTTCCTGTAGACGGGCTCTGTCAACGCGAGACCACGCTGGCCAAGCCTTAGAATCGGGCCAACCGCGCGATTCCGGGGGAGTAAAAACGGACGTCGACGCCTAGGTAAACCTGAGAAAAATGAAGGATTAACCTGAGAGATATCGGTGTCTGCTGCCGCGGAAAGCCAATACCCACCGACGCGAATTGTATATCTCCAGCTGGAAACCGATAATGACATGTCTGCCTGCAACGACAGTCCGCCGGCGGGGGTGCGTATCGGGGATGCGAAGGCCATGGATATAGGCGGCCTGCTCGACCATTGTCGGAAAGGGAAGCCATGCTGCCGGGGAGCTCTGAGCCGGAATGTCGCCCGGGCCAGCCGGTGACTTCAACGGCGGTCCGCGGTGCGGACAAGGGCCCGGTGCGCTCCACCACGATTTTCACCCCGGCTGACGACGCGCCGCGCACGGGACCGACAAATATCGCCTCGCGTGCCACCATTCACCCGACGGTCAATGACTCGGCTACAGCCGAGTTCCGGGCCGGCTCGACCGCGGTGAATTAGAGGGGTCGGCGACCAATGGATTTCGGGAATTACCCGCCGGAGATCA
>CBAAAS010000282.1:0-4970 GCA_964658855.1 uncultured Mycobacterium sp. | reverse complement strand
CTTGCCGCGCCTCCTTTGCTTGGTGGACTAGCGTCGAGGGCGGTTTGTCGCTCGAATCACGGAGGTCTGCCATGGCGATCCGAGTCGCCCACGTCGGTACGGGAAACGTCGGTCGACTGGCGTTGATCGAGCTGATCACCAATCCACGGTTCGAACTCACCGGCGTTTGCGTGTCGACGCCGGAGAAGGTCGGCAAGGATGCCGGCGATCTCGCCGGCTTGGATGTATCCACCGGGATTGCTGCCGTCAACGACCTCGACGCCCTGCTGGCCACCCAGCCCGAGTGCGTCGTGTACTGCGCGATGGGCGACACCCGCCTACCGGAGGCGATGGCCGACGTCATGCGCATCCTCGCCGCCGGAGTAAACGTCGTCGGGTCGTCGCCCGGCTTGCTGCAATACCCCTGGGGCGTGATACCGGACAAGTACATCAAGCGGGTCGAAGACGCTGCACTACAGGGTAATTCGAGCCTCTTCATCAGCGGCGTCGATCCGGGATTCGTCAACGACCTGATTCCGCTCGCACTCGCCGGCACGTGTCAGCGCATCGAGCAGGTGCGCTGCATGGAGATCCACGATTACGCGTCCTACGACGGCGCCGAGGTCATGCACTACATGGGCTTTGCCCGGTCGCTGGATGAGATTCCGATGCTGCTTCAACCTGGCGTGCTCAGCATTGCCTGGGGCACCGCGATCCGACAACTCGCCGCCGGTCTGGGCATTGAAGTGGACGAGATCACCGAGTCGTACCAGCGCGAACCGGCGCCCGAGGACTTCGAGATCGCGGTCGGTCACGTGGCCAAGGGAACCCTCGCGGTGTTGCAGTTCGAGATCCGCGGCATGGTCAACGGGCATCCCGCTATCGTCATCGAGCACATCACCAGGTTGCGGCCCGACTTACGGCCGGATCTGCCTCAGCCGGCGGCGGGTGGCGGTTCCTACCGTGTCGAGATCACCGGCGAGCCTTCGTATGCGGTGGACATCGTTCCCAGCAGTCGCTTCGGTGACCACAATCAGGCAGCGATCTGCGGCGCGGCCGGCCGGATTGTGAACGCCATTCCGGCGGTGGTCGCAGCCCCGCCCGGCATCAGGACGACGCTCGATCTGCCGTTCGTCACCGGAAGCGGGCTGTACGCACGCGAGCATGTCGCGGCGAACTAGACGCTCGAAATCTACTGTCACGCGGAATATTCCGCACGCTTGACTACGTTCGCCAATTGTGCGGCATTGCCCGCGGTGGAGCCGCAACCCAAGAGTTCTGCCGGAGGCTGCCGATGAGATACGGTTTCCGATATCCCAGGTAAAGGAGCACGGCCGATGAGGATTCCCCTGACAGCGATAGCCACTACGGCGATCGCAGCGACGCTGGTGGGGGTATCGGCCTGCGGCACCGATTCGAAGACATCGACGCCGTCCTCATCATCTAGCACCGCCCCACACCCGGCGATCAGTGACTACACCACGCTGCTGATCAAAGCCGGCGACATCAAAGCACCCGACCCCTTCACCGCCGGGCCGCCGACCAAAGACCCGAATGGCCAACAGGGTGCGACGGTCACGTTCACTGACCAAGATAAAAGCCACGCGATCATCGACACCATCCAGATCCTGCCGGACATCCAAGCCGCAGCCAACGCGCTCGAATCGGCGAAAGCGACTCATCGCGAAACCCTTCAGGCGAAGTCGCTGAATGCCGAGGTCGGGGTGGCCGGTTCGACGGTTTCGGGGCTGTCGCCGGACCATTCCAAGGGAGTGACGGTGCTGCTGTTCACCGAGGGCAAGGCGATGGTCACGCTCCGATTCGAGGGCCCCTCTTTTGCCCTGGCGCCGCAGGAATTCGTCACCGACGTCGGTCAAAAGCAGGATGAGGCGATCAAAAAAGGTCTCGGCAGCTGACCAACGTCGTCGGATTCGATTGCCGGTCAACGTATTTCGGACGCTCGAGCCAGCAGCAAACGAGCACTGTTGACGCACGATAGTAATCGGTCGTAGGCGCTGACCCCGGCCTCTGCGCTGGCACGCATTGGTATCTCCAACCCGACGACGCGATCTTGCGGGAGGGCCGCCAGCATGTCGAGCAACGGCAACTCGCCTTCACCCGGCGTCATCCGTTCTTACATGGCTTCTTCGGCGTAATGCTCCATCCGGCGCTGCATCGTGGTGTCGCTCAGTTGGATGTAGCCGATCCGCTCTGCGGGTATGGATCGCAGATCCTCGGCGGAGGCGCCAAAACGGGCCACGTGCATCGTGTCGATGAGCAAGCTGATCTCGTCACGGTTCACGTATTCCACTGCGGCAATGGCCGACGGCAGATCGGCGATGCTTAGCCCGACAACGGGTTCCACGCAGGTGGCAATTCCGCGTGCAGCGGCCAATTCCGTCAGGACGGCCAGTTCGTCGAATGTCCGGGCCCGGTCCGGCTCCAAGCTGACGGTGTTGATCCGCGGGATCCGCAGCTCGGCCATGATGTCGAGATCCGCGGCGTAGGAGCGAACGTCGACGCCGGGCGCGATCAGCAGCCCCTCACCCAGCGAGATCGACACGCCGCGATCGTCCATGGCCGCAAGGAGATCCGTGCGTAACTGGGCATCGTCGCGCAGCGAAAAGGGTTGGTATCCAAGGGTGTTGACCGGCGTGAAGCCGACCATACCGGTGGTGATGCACCGGCACCCGAGATCGGCAGTGAGATGGACGAATTCGATAGGAGGCATGCCGAAGACGCTGAGCATCTCGATGCCGAGCCGGTCCATTTCGGCGTGTCCTCTCAGCTGCCCACCATGGCCAGGCCGCCGTCCACGGGTATCAGCTGGCCGGTGATGAATTTGGCTCCGGTGCCGGCTAGAAACACCAATACCGGACCCAGGTCGTCGGCGGGATCGCCGAGCTTGCCGCCCAGCGGGATGGACAACTTCATCTGCTGATCGATGTATGCGGCGGCGTCGGGCCCGAGGAAGTCTCGGAACCGGTCCGCGCCGGGTGTCTGCACCGCCGGCGCAAGCGCATTGACGGTGATCCGCTCTGCGCCCCACGCTTTGGCCGCTGAACGGGTCCAAGCTTGAACGGCCCCTTTGGTGGCGGCGTACACGGCTGCGATCGGGCTGCCCATCACCGCCTCGGCGGACCCGAAATTGATGATCTGGCCGCCGTTTCCGCGCATCACAGTGTGGGCGGCTTGATTCGTCAGGATCGTAGCCTTGACGTTGGTCGCCAGTAGGAAGTCGATCTCGTCGCCGGTGATGTTTCCCGGCACCCCCGATTGCCACGACCCGGCCGCGTTGACCAGCACGTCCATGCCGCCGAGCTCGGCCACTGCCTCGGCGAAAGCGGCGTCGACCGAGTCGGCGTCGCGGACGTCGCACTGGAGCCACTTCACCGCCGGTGCGTCGTCAGCCGGGGCAGTCCGGTGATAGGTGGCGGCCACGTGTGCACCGGCGGTGTGCAGGACACGCACTGCCGCAGCACCTATTCCGGTGGCGGCGCCGGTGACCAGGATTCGCCGGCCTTCCAGTAAGGGTTGCGGTACCGTCATGGCCGCGGAGTCTATTCCTCCCTCGACAACGAAGTCAGGTATCGGTTGTGTATTCGATGCGTTTCGACATGCGAGCTCCCGACTTCGGTGCGCCGGCCGCAGATTTGTACGAGGCCGCCGTCGACATGTGCGAATGGGCTGAGACGCGGGGATGCATGGCCGCGGTCATCTGCGAGCACCACAGTTCGCCGGACGGCTATCTGCCCAGTCCGCTGATACTCGGCAGTGCCATTGCCGCACGCACGAATCAGCTGATGATGACGCTCATTGTCATCCTGCCGTTCTACGACCCCGTTCGACTTGCCGAAGAGATCGCCGTCCTCGACCTGATCAGCAAGGGACGCGCTGCTTATGTGTTCGGGCTTGGCTATCGGCCTGAGGAATATCAGCATTTCGGACTCGACGTGAAAGCACGAGGCCGGATAGCTGACGAAAAACTCGGGCTGCTGCGGCGTCTGCTCGGCGGTGAGGTCGTACAACACGACGGCCGGCGAATTGCATTGACGCCGTTGCCGTTATCGCCGCAAGGACCGCTGATGATGTGGGGCGGAGGCAGTGTGGCGGCGGCACGACGTGCGGGTCGCTACGGGCTGGGATACCTCGCGCAGGGTGATGCGCCCGGCTCGCTGGAGGCCTACGAAGAGGCCTGTCGGGCGAATGGCCATGCGCCCGGTATGACCCTGTTGCCCAACCGCGATACGCCCAGTGTGTGCTTCGTCGCGCCTGATGTGGACACGGCCTGGCAGGAGATCGGCGAACACCTGCTCCACGACGCCCGCATGTATGCGGAGTGGAATCCCGGCAACGAAACCTCCGCTGGGATAGCCGATGTCAGCAATGTCGACGAACTGCGGTCGACGTCGCGCACACACCGAATCTTCACCGCCGATGAGGCGATAACGTATGTCCGCGGTGGCGGCATGCTCACGCTCGCACCGCTGTGTGGCGGCATTCCGCCTGACATCTCTTGGAAGTACCTGCGTTACGTCGACGACGCGGTCATGCCCGCGCTGCAGCACAACCACCGTTAGCGCTGGCCACTCCCGATCGTGGTAGGACCCCAATAGTCATGCGTCGCTTAGCGATAGCTCTTCTACTCTTTACGGCAGCAGCGATTTCGGCGTGCACTGCCACCGCAGACCCGCCGAGCCCCACTCCCACGGGCGCCGACAAGCCGAATCGACCTGGCGAATTCCCTGACATGAGCGGCTACACCGCTGTCAACCCCGACGACTACGCGCATCATTTCGAGACCGCGGGCAGACCCGGTGCCGTGATGACCAACTATCTCTTCAGTACCCCTGACGGAATCGGGTGTTTTTACGACCGCACTCCCGCCGAGGCGGGATGCACAGGCCGCGATCTCCCAGGTGTGGCCTCGGTGGAATGCAACCCCAAAAAACAGGAATATGGGGTAAACACGGTCACCACACAGCGCAACG
>CBAAAS010000281.1:0-4984 GCA_964658855.1 uncultured Mycobacterium sp. | reverse complement strand
TGTGTGTGTGCCGCAGGGCTGTGTGCCTACGTGTCTGTGTCTGTGTCTGTGTCGGTGCGCTGCACTGCTTAGTGGTTGCCGTGTGTACGTGCGTGCCCTGTGTCTGTGCGCTGCGTCTGCTCTGCCCTGCCCTGCCTCGACGGCGACGCACCCACCCCAGGGGTCTTCCCTACCGGGCGGTCCAGGACCGGAACGTAATGCGTAAGAGCCCGGCTGAGCAAAGTCGCTGCCCGTTTTTCGGAGTCAGTTAGTTTCGCGGCCCGCTTGGAGCGGTGCCGCCCCGTAATCACGAGTTTTTATGCGTTCACCAGCAGGGTTAGGCGAGGACCATGTCGCCCACCTCATGGATCATCCGTCAGATGTACCCCACGACACCGACCACGACCTAAACGTCGCTCTACGACCCGCACAGGGCCGAGAAACTACACCAGATCGTATGTACTGCGTTTACTGAAGTACAGATGCTGGACGAGGGTGATACCGACCAGGATGACGAACAACACCACCGCCATCACCGAAGCCCGGCCGATCGACGCCGCTCCGAAGGCTTCGGCGTAAATGCGGTGGGCGACCAGGTCGGTGCGGTCCTGCGGTCCGCCGCCGGTCAGAGCGTAAACGGTATCGAAAACCTGTGCCGTGCTGATGATTCCGGTGACGAGTACGAAGAACATGGTGGGACGCAGCATCGGCAGCGTGATGCGCCAGAACCGCTGCCATGACGTGGCGCCGTCGGTGCGCGCGGCGGAATGGATCTCGGCGGGAATGGCCAGGATGCCGGCCAAAAAGAACAGCGCGACGTAGCCGACGTTGGACCACACCACGACCGCCGACACCACCGGCAGCGCCAGGCCGGGATCGGTGAGCCACTCGATGCGGTGACCCAGCAGGGTGCTGATTGCCCCGTCGGTGGGTGCCAGGATCCAGCGCCACAACACCGCGATCGCCAGCGGGACACAGATCCACGGCAACACGAACAACGTGCGGAACACGCCGCTTCCGGGCAGTTCGCGGGCCAGCATCGCGCCGACGGCCAACCCGAGAACGGTTTGAATCGGGACCACGATAGCCACGAACGAACATGTCACCAGCAGCGAGTTGCCGAAGGTCTTGTCGGTGAGCACCGAGCGCCAATTCTGGCCTCCGACATACTCGATCGGCCCGAGCAGATCCCAGCGGTGCAGGCTCAGCCACACCACCACCAAGATCGGCAGCAGCAGAAAGGTGACGACCCCGAAAAGGCTCGGCGCGAGCAAGGCATATCCGAGCGCCGACGATCGGCGTCCGGCGTCACTCATAGGAGTATTAAAGCCTCTCGATACGGTGGAGGGGTGACACCGAACCGGGGGATCGATGCCGACTTCGTCAGCCTGCCGCGCCATGAGCTGGCGGATGCTGCGCTGGCTGCGGCCACCGCGGCCGGGGCCAGCCACGCCGAACTGCGAATTCACCGGTTGGTCAACGAGATCGTCCAACTGCGCGACGGAGAGCTGGAGACCGCGGTGCTCAACCGCGACGTCGGCTTGGCCGTCCGCGTCGTGGTCGACGGCACCTGGGGCTTCGCGTCGCATGCCGAGCTGTCACCCGAAGTCGCCGCCGAGACCGCCCGTCGCGCGGTGGCAGTGGCCCGAACGCTGGCTGCCCTGAACACCGACCGCGTCGAACTGGCATCCGAGCCGGTGTATCCCGACGCCTCCTGGGTGTCGAGCTACCGCATCGATCCGTTCACCGTGCCGCTGGCCGACAAGATCACCGTGCTCGACGAATACTCCGGCCGGCTGTTGGCCGCCGACGGCATCAATCACGTCTCGGCCAGCCTGATGTCGGTCAAAGAGCAGACCTTCTACGCCGATGCCGCCGGCTCCTCGATCACTCAACAACGGGTCCGAGTGCAGCCCCGATTCGAAGCGGTCACCGTCGACAGCGGCGGCAGCGGCTTCGACTCGATGCGCACGCTGGCGCCACCGATGGGCCGCGGCTGGGAAGCGCTGGCCGGTGACGATGTATGGAACTGGACCGACGAGCTGGCCCAGCTGCCGTCGCAGCTGGCCGAAAAGATCAAGGCGCCCAGCGTCAAAGCCGGACCCACGGATCTGGTGATCGACCCGACCAATCTGTGGCTGACCATCCACGAATCCATCGGCCACGCAACCGAATACGACCGCGCCATTGGCTACGAAGCGGCCTACGCCGGCACATCGTTCGCTACCCCCGACAAACTCGGCACGCTGCGTTACGGTTCGCCGGTGATGAACGTGACCGCCGACCGTACCGTCGAATTCGGTTTGGCCAGTGTCGGTTACGACGACGAGGGGGTGGCAGCCCAGAGCTGGGACCTGGTGCGCGACGGGATCTTCGTCGGCTATCAACTCGACCGGGCGTTCGCCCCGCGACTGGGCCAAGCGCGGTCGAACGGCTGCTCGTATGCCGATTCGCCGCATCATGTGCCGATCCAGCGGATGGCCAACGTGTCGCTGCAGCCCGGTCCCGAAGGCTTGAGCACCGGCGACTTGATCGGCCGGGTGGACGACGGCATCTACATCGTCGGCGACCGGTCGTGGTCAATCGACATGCAGCGCTACAACTTCCAGTTCACCGGGCAGCGGTTCTACCGCATCCGAGACGGACGGCTGGACGGTCAACTGCGCGATGTTGCCTACCAGGCCACCACGACCGACTTCTGGAATTCTATGGAGGCCGTCGGCGGCCCGTCGACTTGGCGACTGGGCGGAGCGTTCAACTGCGGCAAGGCCCAACCCGGCCAGGTGGCCGCCGTCAGCCACGGCTGCCCATCGGCGCTTTTCCGCGGAGTCAACGTGCTCAACACTCGTACGGAGGGCGGCCTGTGATCCGCCCGCAGCAGGTCGTCGACATCGCGCTTCAGGCTGCAGCGAAACTGGGTCGCGCCGCCGAGACCATCGTGTTGGTCACTGACCGCTCGGCGACGTCGCTGCGGTGGGCGAACAACTCGATGACCACCAACGGCGCGTCAACCGCCCGGCAGACTACCGTGATTTCGGTTGTCCGGCATGGTGATACCGCCAGGATCGGCTCGTTGACCACGGCTGAGGTGGAGCCTTCGGCGATCGAGGAACTGGTCGCCGCGTCACAGTCGGCCGCCGTTGCGGCGCCCGAGGCTCGCGATGCCGCGCCACTGCTGAGTGGCAACACCGCGCCGGACGACTGGGATGCCCCGATTCCCTCTACCGGGCCCGAGGTGTTCGCCGGCATCGCCGAACCGCTGGCGTGCGGATTCGCCCGCGCCGATCAGCTGTTCGGCTTCGCGCAACACACACTGGAGACAACGTTTTTGGCGACGTCGACCGGGCTGCGGCGGCGTTACGCCCAGCCCGCCGGTTCGGTGGAGATCAACGCCAAGCGTGACGGCGCCAGCGCGTGGGCGGGGGTCGGGACCCCCGATTTTGTTGATGTGTCCGCAGAGTCGCTCCTCGACGAGCTATCGATGCGACTGGGCTGGGCCGCGCGTCGCGTCGATTTGCCGGCTGGACGCTACGAGACGATCCTTCCGCCCTCGGCGGTCGCAGACATGATGATCTACCTCGGCTGGTCGATGACGGGCCGCGGAGCGCAGGAGGGCCGCAGCGCACTGTCGGCGCCTTCGGGCGGGACCCGGTTGGGGGAGAAGCTGACCGACCTGCCGCTGACGCTGTACTCCGATCCCGCGGCCCCCGGGCTGGGCTGCACGCCGTTCGTGACCGCGACGAGTTCGTCGGAGACGCTGTCGGTGTTCGACAACGGGATGAACATCGGCCGGGTGGATTGGATTCGCGACGGCGTGATCAATGCGCTGGCCTACTCGCGGGCCGCGGCCGATGAGTTCAGTGAGCCGGTCGCTGTCGCCGCCCAAAACATCCTGATGACCGGTAGCACAACCGAACTCGCCGACATGATCGCGGCCACCGAGCGGGGCTTGCTGCTGACCACGCTGTGGTACATGCGCGAGGTCGACCCCACCACGCTGCTGCTGACCGGTCTGACCCGCGACGGCGTCTACCTCGTCGAAGACGGTGAAGTCAGCGCGGCGGTCAACAATTTCCGCTTCAACGAGAGTCCGCTGGATCTGCTGCGGCGGGCAACTCAGGCCGGGGTCAGTGAACTGACACTGCCGCGTGAGTGGGGCGACTGGGTGACCCGCGCGGCGATGCCGTCGCTGCGGATTCCCGACTTTCACATGTCGTCGGTGAGTCAGGCGACCTGACCCGCATCAGTTTTCGCCCGCCGGAGACGAATTCGCGATAGCGTGACCTCGGTCACATGGTCGATCCGGGGGGTTCTGATGTCCAAGGGTTACTTATCGCGCGCGGTGAGCGTCGCCTTTGCCGTCGCGGCGGCGTCTAGTTGGTGCTCGGCCTTCGAGGCGAATGCTGACACCGGCAGCGGCGCTGACTTCCTCGACGGTTCGACAAACGCAATCGTGATGGGGCCCACCTTCATCCCGGACCCAACCACTTTTCCTGGATACATTCCTGGCGCTGTCATGGAATACCTGCAGCCACTTGGGTTTTCCGACACCGGCACGGTCATTCCACTGGTCACTGAAGAGTCGCCGAACTTCGGGCCGTCCATTGCCGCCGGTGTCAGCACCTTGGTCCACACGATCGAAACCGGATACGACGCGGGCGACTTTTCGGCAGCCGACCCACTCACGGTCTTCGGCTACAGCCAGTCGGCCGTCGTCGCATCGCTGGCGGAACAGGAACTCGCAGGCAAGATCCCGCTTGAGGACTTACGTTTCGTCCTGATCGGCGACGCCGCCGCCAACCCACCTTCGGGACCTACCGGCCTTCTCGACACCTGGGGCGCTACCCCGTTTGGGCAGGCGCTCGACCATTTCCTCGGCTGGTCGAATCTGGACAACGTCACCACCCCGAGTGACCTTTACCCCACCGACGTGTTCACCGTCGCCAACGACTTTTTCGCCGACACCGCCACACCGGCGGATTTCGCCGCCAATCCACTTGGCGCC
>CBAAAS010000280.1:0-5006 GCA_964658855.1 uncultured Mycobacterium sp. | reverse complement strand
CAACCTACTTGATTTAGCCGACCTGAAGGATGGCCGTCGCGACGGCCAGGCCCAGACCGATCACCGCGGGAGCCGTGTCGGCGGCGCTGTCGGAGGCGCGAGCATGAAAACCGATGGCGCCCAGCAGCAGCAGAGCTGCTCCGATCGCGGCCGCCTCGCCGATCGGCGGCCACGCCAGGCCAGCCAAAACGCCTGCGACAGCGGCGAGTTCGAGCGCCCCGATCAGCCGCCACTGCACCGGTTTCACACCGAGGTGATCGCGAATCTTCAGCGACTGCGCAACACCAATCACCTTGATCGTGCCGGCGAATCCCAGCAATGCGGCCAGCAGCGCCGTCACAACCACTTTGGCGATCATGTCCACACCGTAGTACTCAGCCCGCGATGCCGGTAGCGGATGCGAAGGCGCGTAACTCGCGCTCGATGTCGGAGCCTGCCGGCTGGTAGGCGACTTCGGTGACCCCTGCTGCGGCAAGGTCGCGCACGCGCGCCGCGACCTCCTCCGCGGTCCCCGTCAACGCCCCGGCGCTGGCCATCGGAATGAGGTCGGCAACGTACGGTTTGTCACGCGCATTGGCTCGCACCAGGTGTCCCTCGTGGATCGCGAGATGCCGTTCGTTGGCGGGATGGGCCTCTACCGCCTCGCGCCAGCCGCGCCCGCCCGGCAGCCCGTCGACTGCCGCTGCTCCGCCCCGCTCGTAGATGGCGTGATACATCACCACCGCTCCAGGACCGGCGGCATCGACGACCCGCGGCGAGGTCAGCTCTTCGCCTTCGTCGAGCACCGTGCCGAAGGACAGCAGCGCCCGCCAGTCGGCCGCGTCAACGGCATCGGGTTGAGGGACCGCGGCCGAGAACACGCCGTCGCCGAGTTCAGCCGCCACCGCGAGCCCCTTCGGCCCGTCCGCCGCGATCAGGATCGGTACGTCGACAGGTCGCTCGGCCCCGTACCCGGACGGGTGCATCATGCGGATCCTGGCGCCATCCCACTCGACGGTGTCGCCGGCCAGCAGCGTCTTGAGGCATCGGACGTAGTCGGCGACCTGCCGCCACGGCAGGGGCCGCTTACCCAACGTGAACCGTCCGGTGAAGCCGGATCCGATGGCCACCGCGACGCGACCCGGGGCCTGGTCGGCGAGTTCGGCGATGGCGGCCGCGTTGACCATCGGGTGCCGCAGGCTGGGCACCAGCACTCCCGGCCCCAGGCCGATGCGCGAGGTGCGTTCGGCACACCGCGTCAGGATCATCCAGACATCGGGATACAGGGCGGGGGAGTCGTAGAGCCACGCGCGCCGGTACCCGAGCGACTCGGCCAGCTCTACATGCTTCGGGGTGTCCGATGAGGTGGCGAACGCGCACGAAATGTCCATAGCCGGACACTAACCGAGGCGACGCGGTCAGGGTGCGTCGTCGGCGACCAAACCTTTGACTTGCCGGTAGTAGATGATCTTGCCGCCGCCGGCCCAATTCCCTTCGGGGATTTCATGTATCAGAGTCCAGACGTGAAACGCCCGGTCGCCCTCGGGCTCGATTTCCGCGGCGGCACACACCGCGGCGTGTACGTCGGCCGCCAACTGATCTTTGCGGTCCTTCGTCAGGACACCCTCAAAGACCGTCATCTCGACACGGAACCGGGGCACCCGCGCCGCGGCAACCCACCGATTGCGCGCCTGGATCCAGCTCGTGCAGGTACAGCAGCGTGTTGTCACGCAAGAAGGGGGTGTCCGGTGCCTGCTCGGCCCGCAGCAGCGCGGTGACGAGTTCGTCGGCCAGGTGTTCCAACTTCTGCGGCTCCAACGACCCACGCAGGTAGGTCAGGTCGATCATCGGCACGGTCCGGCTCCCGTCAAATGGCTCATCGCTATTTCACTCCTCGGTAGGGTTTTCGCAGACGCGGACGACAAGGGGCGACAGATGGCGGGCATGGCAGAGCTGGTGCCGGTACTGCCCGCGCATCGCATCGACGAGGCCGCGCTCGCGCGTTATCTCCGCGGACGGCTGCCCGGATTCGACGGTCAACTGGAGGTGCGACAGTTCCAGGGCGGCCAGAGCAATCCCACGTTTCACTTGCAAACAGCGGGCGGCGAGTACGTGCTGCGTAAGAAGCCGCCGGGCAAGCTGTTGCCGCGGGCGCACGAGGTGGAGCGCGAGCACCGCGTGATGGCCGCGCTGGCCGAGACAGACGTGCCCGTGCCGCGCATGCAGCTGCTCTGCGATGACGAATCCGTGCTCGGGACAACCTTTTTCGTGATGGATCACGTTCGGGGGCGGGTCTTTCCGGACCGTGTCCTGCGCGAGGAGACTCCCGAGCACCGCGCCGCTGTATACGAAGACCTGGCCCGGGTGCTTGCTGCGCTGCATCGAGTGGATTGGCGCGCGGTCGGACTCGAGGGATTCGGCCGTCCGGTTGGCTATATGCAGCGCCAGGTAGCCCTGTGGACCCGGCAGTGGGAGGCCGCGCGCATGGAGGACATGCCCGCGATGGATCTCCTCGCGACGTGGCTGCCCGAGCACCTGCCTCCCGATGACACCCCGGCGTGCATCGCGCACGGCGATTATCGGCTGGGCAACGTGTTGCTTCATCCGACCGAGCCGCGGGTGGTGGCGGTGCTGGACTGGGAGCTGTCGACGATCGGCGACCCGTTGGCCGACCTGGGGTATTTCTGCGTGACGTATCACGTGCCGGGTGGACCCGGCGGTAGGAGCGGTGTTCTCGGCGAAGATCTCACTGGCACTGGGCTTCCCGGCCAGCAGGCCTTCCTGGACAGCTACCGCACACATGCCGGCAGAGAGCTTCCGCGGTCGCTCGACGTGTTCGTGGTGTTTTCGATGTTCCGGCTGGCCTCGATCACCGCTGGGGTCTGGCGTCGGGGCGTGGACGGCAATGCGGCTGATTCGCGGGCCGGCACCGATGAATATCGCGAACGCTATCGCGGGATGGCTGAGACTGCGTGGGAGCTGGCGCAAAAGCTAACCGCGGTCTAAAGGCTCGCGAAGTAGAAGCCGAGTAGCAACCCGAAAAGCGCGACCACCCATCCACCGGTGGTCAACTTCAGCCAGACGGGTGCGCGACGAACCTCCATGAAATGCCATATCACCAAGAGCGCCTTGACCGCTGCGATCAGCAGCACGACAGTCGTGACCGTCGTGTTGATCTGGTGCGAGGCTCCGCCGTCGAGGGCGATCAACGACGACGCGACGGTGACCGTCGTGAGCAAGGCCCACACGATCGTCAGTGGATTGCGGATCAGGGACGTCATGGTTTACCTCATCAGGTAGAGCAAGGCGAACAGGACCAGCCACAGAACGTCGACCATGTGCCAGTAGGTGGCGCCCGTCTCGACCAGCGAGATCTTCGGCACCTGAGCCGCTTTCAGGTTGCGGATGATGAAACCCAGGATGACCAGACCGAGGGTGACATGGCACAGGTGCATGCCGGTCATCACGTAGTAATACATGAAGAACAGGTCTTTGCCCGGCGTGAGACCCCTGCTGATTTCGGGAATCCACTCGAACATCTTGAGTAGCGGGAAGACGGCGCCGAAGGCCAGGGCGATCCAAAACCGTCGCAGCGCGTCCGTTCTGTGTCCGGCCCGCGCCGCGGCGACACCGAGTGCCACGAATAGTGAACTTGTCAGCAGCACAACGGTGTTGACGGCACCGATGTCCAGATTCAGCTGAGCCTGGTCGGCGAGGAAAAGTTCGTGGTTCTGACCTCGGAAGTACATGTAGCCGACGAAATAGACGCCGAAGATCAGTAGGTCACCGATGACGAAAAACCACATGCTCGAGGCGCCGGGGACATGGCCGCGTGCGCCAGGTTGTGGAGACTCATCGACTTCGGTGATCGGGCCGTGAGCGACGTCGGTCATGCGCGAGTCTCCGCTGGGGCCGATAGGGCGGCGGGCGGCGGTTCAGCCGGGGCATTGTCGAGTTCGGCCTCGGGTTGACTTTTGATCGCCCGGTAGATGCAGACGTACACGATCATTTGCCACGAGACGTAGAGCGTCATGGCGAACCAGAAGGTCATCAAGCCGTTCCAGGCGAAGGGTCCCGTCTTGGTGATCCAGACCGGCGCGGCCATCAGCTCGGTCACGTATTGCCAAATGGTGTAGTAGCCCAACCACTTTGGCAGAATATTGTTCTCGTCGAGAACGATGGCCAGACCGAAGGCCATCCACATGACGCAGAAGCAGCCCAGCGAACCGATGAACGCCAGGTAGCCGAAGTCGTAGAGCATCGTCAGGATCGCCGAGCTGTACCCGGGGCGAAATGCGCCGAGGCCGAAGCAGAACATCGGGAACAGCATGCCAACGATCGCGCCGGTGATCGCGCCGATCAGCATGGAATAGCGGAACGCCGGACTGACCGACATCCGCTTGACCTGCATCAGGTAGCAGCCGTTCGACACCGGGGCGAGGCCGTACGCCAGCGTCAGGATCACGCACGCGATGAGCAGATTGTGCGAGTGCATGAAGTCCACGATGTGCGGCGTGGAGCTGACCGGCGAACGCGGCGGCATCATCCAACTCAGCGGCACGAACACCAGCCCGAACAGGTTGAAGAAGAAGGGCACGCTCCAAAACGCGATCCACTGATCGAGTTTGCGGTTCGCGCGCCACGACGGTGCGTGCCCGGCCACCTCGCCGCTCACGCGAGGACCACCCGATCGTGGCCCTGGTGTTTGACAGCGCGCAACAACGCCCAGAACATCACCGCGATGTAGACCGCAAATGTCGTGAGCCGCAACGTGAATGACAGCGCGCCATTCCAGGCGAGTGGACCCGATTTGTAGAGAATCGAGAACGCGCTGGGGGCCAGCAGCGCGACTGTCGCGACGTTGAAGTGCGCGACCCAGCGCGGGAAGATCGGCTCTGGACGGTCATCGAGGTAGACGCTCAACGCGAAGCACAGGTTCTGCACCATGATCGGGCCCACCGGCGCGACGAAGAAGAACCAGGCCATGTCGTTGAGCAGACTGATCAGCTGGGGGTCGCGGTCGGGCC
>CBAAAS010000279.1:0-5025 GCA_964658855.1 uncultured Mycobacterium sp. | reverse complement strand
CTGGGCTTGTCCGAGACGCCGTAGCCGAGGAAATCCATCGTGATCACGTCGTGGTCGGCGGCCAGGTCGTTCGCCAACTCGGCATAGTCGTAAGACCAGGTCGGAAACCCGTGCAGCAGAAGGACAGTAGAGCCCGCGCCGCGGCGGCGATATGCGATGCGGTGTCCCCGTCTGCTGGTCAGGGTGTCGTTCTCGGCGATCCACTCCGCCGCGCGAGGCCCGCTCATCGCAGTTGCTCGGTGGGGATGTCGTAGCGGTCCTGGTACGCGTGGACCCGTTCGCGGACCTCGTCTGCGTCGAGGCCGGTGTCTGACCAGGTGTAGCGGCCGCGGCCGGCGTCAGACGGGTGGGCCGACAGGAAATCGCGCATCCGCTGCATGGTCTCCGGGCGCAGCTCGCGACCCAAGGCTTGATAAATCCCCCCGATGGTGGCCCAGGGGTCGTTCATGAAGTCGGTGAATTTGAGGTCGATGATTTTGCCTTCCGGGACGGCGCCGCTGTCCCGCAGCGCCATTTCACGTTTGAGACCGACGATGATCTCCTTGTAGCTTTGCGCCGCGCACTCCGCGACGGTGGACTCGTCGGTGCTCATCCGTCGCAGGTGGTGGGTCAACGCGGCAATCGAGGAGATCACGTTCAGTGGGTCACGATGAGTCTGCACGATCAGCGCATCAGGATATTCGGCCAGCAGACTTCCGATGTAGGTCTGTGACCTGACCGTGGCCGGTACGTGCCCGTTGCTCGGCTACGTTTACCACTCGGCTGATCGACAGCACGCCTGACGGCACAGGACCGAAATCGATGACGGGCAAGGAGTTTTATGGACTTCGAGGGTGACAGTGCCCGCGAACTCATGTCGTTGGCTCACCAGGCTTTACGAAACGATGACGCCGACAAGGGGCCGCTGTGCGCGGCGGCGATCAGGGTGATCGACAACCCTCCTCGAGACGGAATCTTGCGCAACCTGGCTGACCACGTCTGCCAGGCCGTCTTCGACTGGGCCTGCTTCGACGGCTCCACTGCGCGGTTGGAGGGCGTCGTGAAGGGCTACGAGACGGCGGCGCATGCCTTGAGGGCACTTCAGGTGGAGGACAGGCTGAACACGCTGCGGCACTGAGGTTGAATTCGTTGCGGTTCAGGCATATTGGCGCAGAAACTTAGCCAGCGCTGGATTGACCTGTTCGGCATGCGTCAGGCTTGGGGTATGACCGGCACCGGGCACCACAATCAGATCCTTGGCTTGGGGTAGAGCGTCTCGGAGCATGCGCCCGACCTGCAGCGGCACGGGCACGTCGGCTTCGCCGTGCACGACCAAAGCCGGCTGGGAGATTTCGCCGAGACGGTCGGCGATGTCGTCGACGCCCATCAGCACGGTCACCGCATCGGCCAGTCGGTCATTAGGCTGTTGATGCCAGGACCGGAGCCAATCGTCGTGAATGTCGGGATCGCCGAGCAGCATGTCGAGCAGGCCAGCAGCAACGGCATCCGGGCCGCCGGTACGGAATCCGTCACTGATGCCTTGCATCTGAGCCAAGGCCTCAGCCGGCCAGGCCACCCCCGCGGTGTCGATCAATACCAGCGCCGTGACCCGCTCGGGTGCGAGCAGGGCCGCTCGAAGCGACAAGAATCCGCCCTGCGAATGCCCGACCAACGCCGCTTGTTCGATATCGAGATGGTCCATCAGACCTAGCAGATCGTTGGCCGAGTCCCAGTAGGTGTACAAACCGTGGTCGTCTTCGGTGTGCCCGTGCAGACGCTCATCCCATACCAGACAACGGAACTCGGTGCGCATCGCCTCGATCTGCGGGGCCCACATCCAGCGGTTCATCAGGTTGCCGTGGCTGAGGACAACGACGGGCTTGTCGCCGCCGCCGTCCTCGAAGAACAACCTTTGGCCATTGACTGGTGCGAACGGCATACGCCTATCCTGTCAGCGAAACATCGAGTACCGCCGCATTTCCGCGACGAGCGTCGGCTCGTGCAGCACCCGCCGCAAAAAGACATCGATGTGCGCGACGACAGTTGCGCCGTAGCTGGGCGCGGCGTCGAATTCGTGGTTGCATTCGGCGAATTCCACCAGTTCGGCGATCACGCCCAACCGGGCCAGCTCATCCGCCAGCCGTCGGGAGTTGATCGGCCGGATCAACACGTCGGCTGTCCCGTGCACGATCATGGTCGGCGGGAAATCCGGGCCGACGAGCGCCAGCGGGCTGATGGCGTCGGCCTGCTCCTGCGTGCATCCGGTTTCGAGCAGGTCGATGGCCGGCAGGGCGCCATCGCTTCGTTGGTTGGCCATCATTGCGGTGAGATCGATTCCGGCGGGCCCGATTTGAAGAAGCGATGGCTCATCCGCACGGAAAGTCACCGGTGCATAGCAGTCGATGATCGCGGCAACGGAAATCGGCACACTCGGGTCGTCGTCGCTGTCGAAGCTGTTGTCGGCCAGGGTCGAAGCCGTCGTCAGCGCAATGTGCCCGCCGGCGCTGTGTCCCCACAGCACAAGCGAATCCGGCCGCACCCCCAAGTCACCCGCGTGACTGATCACCCATCGCAGCGCCGACCGTAGATCGGTGACCGGAGCCGGCCACGGCGCATGACCGAGCAAGCGGTACTGCACCTGGATCACGGTGTATCCGCGCGCGGCGAGTGAGGCCGACCGCGGATCGAGCGAGGCCGGTGTACCCACTCGCCACGCGCCGCCGTGCAGATGCAGTACCGCGGTCTCGAGCCGGGCGGGCCCGGTGGGCCGGAAGACCCGCAACTTCAGCGGGCCGGTCGCCCGGCGAGCGTAGACGAATTCTTCGACGGCCATTCCTCAACGGTATCCGTCACGGCTACTAGGCCAAAGCGGCTGTCAGGTAACCAGATCCACTACCGAAGGACGCCAGCTCGTCGTTGGGCACCTCGAAGCCGTTCGCGGCGTAGGCCTGTTCGGTTGTCTTGATGTCCGTTCGCCAGCCCTGCGCCGCGAGATAATCGGCGGCCGGGTTGCGATCGCCGGTGTAGAACAACTCGGCCAGGTTGATGTTCGAGCCGATCCGCCGTGAACGCTCGGTGAGCCGCTCGGCCCAGTCCGCGGGAACATCCCGCAAGTTCATGTGCTCGGTGGCGATTCGGCTACCGAGGGCCGACAGCGCCGCGACGTTGTCGAACAAGCGGTCCTGGGCCTCCGGTGGCAGGTACACGAGCAGACCTTCGGCACTCCAGGCAGTCGGCTGCTTCGGGTCGAATCCGGCTTCGAGCAGTGCCGCCGGCCAGTCTTCGCGCAAATCGATGGCGACCGTGGTCCGTTGAGCGGTGGGCTCGGCACCGAGGTCAGCGAGGGTGCCCGTCTTGAACGCGATGACCTCGGGCTGATCGATTTCGAAGACGGTGGTGCCGCTCGGCCATGGCAAGCGGTAAGCCCGGGTGTCCAGACCAGACGCGAGGATCACGGCCTGGCGAATGCCCGCCTCGGTCGCCTGCACGAAGAAGTCGTCGAAGAAGCGGGTGCGTACTGCCATCTGCTCGCTCATCGCGCGACGATTCAGCAGCGGATCGTCACTTTGCTCGAGTTGTCCGTCGATGAGCTTCACGAAGGTGTCGATGCCGACCGCGCGAACCAGCGGTTCCGCCCACGGGTCGTTCAGCAGCGGATCGGGATTCTGTGAGGCCACTGCGCGTGATGCGGCGACTGCGGTTGCGGTCGCGCCGACGCTGGATGCCAGATCCCACGAGTCTTTGTCCGTACGAGCCATTTTCGGTGACTCCTCTCTGCGTGTAATTTACTTAGCCTAATTAACTATATCACGCAGGCGTGGTGGAACTCGAAAAGTTAGCTCAGCTTGGCGTATTCCGCGTGCAAGGCATCGAGGCGGCGCAGCGACTCGTCGCGGGGCTGGGTCGGCAACTCGACGGTGACGTGCTCGATGCCGAGATCGCGGTAGCCCGCCAAGACGTCAGCTGTCACCTTCCCGATGTGAGACGCGATCACGGGCACGTCCGGGCCGGCGACCTCACGCAGCGCGGCCAGGTCGCCGGCGAGCGCGTCGGCAGAAGGACTCAGCGACAGCCAACCGGCACCGAGGTCGGCGATTCTGGAGAAGTTCGCCGGACCGCCGCCGATGTACACGGGGGTGTGCGGCCTCGTCAGCGGCTTCGGCCAACTGTAGATGGGGTCGAAGTCGACGTACTTGCCGTGGAATTCGGCCTCGTCCTTGGTCCAGATCTCGATCATGGCGCTCAGCCGCTCGTCCATGACGCGACCACGCACCCGCGGATCGACACCGTGGTTGGCGATCTCCTCGCGCAGCCAGCCCACGCCCACACCGAAGAGGAAGCGGCCCTGCGACACCAGATCCAGCGAGGCGACCTCTTTGGCCAAATGGATCGGATCGCGTTGCGTGACCAATGCGATGCCGGTGCCCACCAGCAGAGACTCGGTGGCGACCGCGGCGGCAGTCAACGACACAAACGGATCTAACGTTCGGTAGTACTGCGGCGGGATCGGGCCGCCCATCGGGTAGGGAGTCTTGGCGTCGACCGGGATGTGGGAGTGCTCGGCAACGAACAGCGACCCGAACCCGCGCGTCTCGAGCGCGACCGCGAGGTCTACGGGGCCTATGCCCGCGGCATTGAAAAATGTGAACACACCTAAATGCATCGACGCTTCCTTCCGCACCCGCGCGCCTTTCCAACGGTTTGGTGGCACGGAGCAGTCCAACTGTGCCGACGGGTGGCCTTATTCCGTAGGCTGCGGGCTGTGGTGATTCGCGATCACGGTGACGTCGGAGACGCGCCTTCAGTGCCGCCGCCCCTGCAGCCGCCGACCATAAGCGCGCAGCCGTCGGCGGCAGAGCAGGCCCGCACCATCGCGGCCGGCACTAACGCGTCGACGTTGGCCACCCTGACCGCCGACGGTGATCCCTGGGCGTCACTGGTGGCGTACGGATTGGTGGGTGGCGCGCCGGTGCTGTGCGTATCCAATCTCGCCGAGCACGGCCGCAACCTGGCCGGCGACCCGCGCGCCAGCCTGTCGATCGTGAC
>CBAAAS010000278.1:0-5034 GCA_964658855.1 uncultured Mycobacterium sp. | reverse complement strand
GCTCTACCCAACATCACCAGGTTGCTGCCGGTGGCCCGCGCGGCGGGCGTGCAGGTGGTGCACTGCGTGGTACAGCGACGGCCCGACGGGCTCGGCTCCAATCACAACGCCAAAATCTTCGCTATCGGGCGCGGCGAGGTGAACATTCTTGCTGGAACGCCCGATGCTGCCGTGCTACCTGAATTAGGACCTGAGCCAACCGATCTCGTCCTGAGCAGGTGGCACGGCGTCGGTCCGATGGGCGGAACGGACCTCGACGCGGTACTGCGCAACCTCGGGATGTCCACCATCGTGGTGGTCGGAGTTTCGCTGAACATCGCGATCCCCAACATCGTCATGGATGCGGTCAACGCCGCCTATCGAGTCATCGTGCCGCGTGATGCCGTCGCCGGAATACCCACCGAATACGGCAATGCGATCATCGACAACACGTTGTCCTTGTTGGCGACCATCACCACCACCGACGAGCTGCTCCATACGTGGGCCCACCCTGATATGAAGACGTTGTGACCGACGCCCGTGGTGGATTTCCCGACGTCCGGCCTGTCGAGGACGCACCTCCCGAACTGGGCCGATACACCGCTGCCCTGCGCCGTTTGCAGGATCTGACGGTCTCCACCAACCCGGGCGACGCGCTGTGGGCTGACGCGGCCGAGCATCTCGAAAGCGCCTGCGCGATCCTGGACGGCCATCAGGTTCCAGAGACCGAAGCCGTGGCGGGCCGGGTGCTGAGCATCCCGGGGCTGGCCCATCCGTTGATGCCGCCGTGGACGGTGACCGGCTCGGGAGCCGAGGGCGTCACCATGGCCGGTCACTTCACCGAAGCTCACGTGGGCGGCAATCGAGCGGTGCACGGCGGCATCATTCCGCTGCTGTATGACTGGCTGTTCGGGATGACGGTGACCGCCGCAGACATCCGGCCGACGCGGACCGCGTTTCTGCACGTCGACTACCGCAAGATCACCCCGATAGACGAGCCGCTGGAGGCCCACGGCTCGGTCACCGACATCGACGGCAGGAAAGTTTTCATAGAGGCTACTATGACATCGGCCGATGGCGCGGTACTCAGCGAAGCCAACGGCCTGATGGTTCGTTTGCTTCCGCACCAGCCGTGAGGTCCAGATGTCCGACACCGCAGTCGAATTCACCGTCCCCGCCGTCACCGCCGCCGTGGCGGCGACGATTCCGGATCGCCAGCTGATCATCCAGGGCGACCGCCGCTTTACCTACGCCGAGATCATGGGACGGTCGCAGCGGCTGGCCGCCTATCTGCATTCGCGTGGATTGGGCTGCCACACCGAACGCTCGGCACTCGACGGCCACGAAGTAGGGCAGGATCTCGTCGGGCTCTACGCCTACAACGGCAACGAATTCGTCGAGGCGCTGATCGGTGCCTTCGCCGCGCGGGTCGCGCCGTTCAACGTCAACTTCCGCTACGTCAAGAGCGAGTTGCAGTATCTGCTCGCCGACTCTGGTGCGACGGCGTTGATCTACCACGCTGCCTTCGCGCCGCGGATCGCCGAGGTGCTGCCCGATCTTCCGCACCTGCGAGTCCTGATTCAAATCGCCGACGATTCGGGCAACGCATTGCTCGACGGCGCAGTGGATTACGAGGCTGCCATCAACTCGGAATCCCCAGCGCCGGCCGTTCAGCACTCCCCCGACGACTTGTATGTCCTCTACACCGGCGGCACGACCGGGATGCCGAAGGGCGTGCTGTGGCGCCAACACGACATCTTCATGACGTCGTTCGGCGGCCGCAACCTGATGACCGGGGAACCCACCAGTTCGCTCGACGAGCTTGTGGGCAGACTGACCGAAGGCACCGGCACCAAGCTGATGATTCTCCCGCCGCTGATTCACGGCGCGGCGCAATGGAGCGTCATGACGGCGATCTCGATGGGACAAACCGTCGTCTTTTCCTCCGTCGTCGACCATTTGGATGCCAACGACGTCGTCCGCACGATCGAGCGGGAGAAGGTCATGACGGTGACGGTGGTCGGTGATGCCATCGCCCGGCCATTGGTCGCCGCCATCGAGAGCGGCATCGCGGATGTGTCATCGCTGGCGGTGGTGGCCAACGGCGGCGCGCTACTGACGCCGTACGTCAAGCAGCGCCTGATCGACGTTCTGCCGAACGCGATCATCATCGACGGCGTCGGCTCGTCGGAGACCGGTGGCCAGATGTCGCACATGTCGACATCCGGAACGGTATCGACGGGGATCTTCAACGCCGGACCGGATACCTTTGTGGCCGCCGAAGATCGCGGATCGATCCTCGACCGGGGCCACGACGGCATGGGCTGGCTCGCTCAAAGGGGTTACGTGCCATTGGGATACAAGGGCGATGCCGTCAAGACTGCCGCAACGTTCCCAGTGATCGATGGCGTGCGGTACGCGATTCCAGGCGATCGCGCACGCCATCAAGACGACGGCCACATCGAGTTGCTGGGTCGCGACTCGGTGACGATCAACTCCGGCGGCGAGAAGATCTTCGTCGAGGAGGTCGAAACGGCGATCGCATCGCATCCATCGGTGATCGACGTCGTCGTCACGGGGAGGCCCAGCGAGCGGTGGGGCCAGGAAGTCGTAGCGGTGGTAGCCCTTGCCGGCGGGGCGAAGGCCGAGGCTATTGAGTTAATCGACCATGCCGCACAGACATTGGCCCGGTACAAGCTGCCCAAGGCGATCGTGTTCCGAGCTGCGATCGAACGCAGCCCGGCCGGCAAGGCTGACTACCGATGGGCCCGCGACCAGGCCGTCAGCGACTCGACGCCTTGACTGACGACGAGGTGCGAGCCGCCCTGCAACGCCACTGGGATGCGTCGGACGCCAACGACTTCGCAGTCGAGCACGACATCTACCGGGCCGATGCCGTGCTCGAATATCCGCAATCGGGTGAGCGGATTCGGGGACGCGCCCACATCGAGGCCTCGCGCGCCGCACAGCCCAACGCGAAGCGGTTCACCGTGCGACGCATACTCGGCGCCGGCGACCTGTGGGTCAGCGAACTCGTCTTGACGTACGACGGGCAGCCGAATCATGTTGTCAGCATCATGGAATTCGACGGCCGCGAGGTGGTGCGCGAGACGCAATACTTCAGTGAGCCGTTCGAGCCCGGACCATCCCGCGCTCAGTGGGTCGAAAAGACAGACTGACAGCCGGGAAGAACTTGGGCTGCGGGGCGTTCCTATCGGTGAGCGTTCCCGTTCGTGACGACGTACCTAAACAGAAGAGGCAAGCCCGATGACCGCAGATTTGCCCGAGCAGGCGCTGGAACTTCGATCACTGGTGACGGCGGAAGGGACGCTCGAACTGTCGCTGCACGACGTCGCGGTTCCATCCCCGGCTGCCAATGAAGTCGTGGTGCGCGTGGAAGCCTCGCCGATCAACCCGTCGGACTTGGGCGTTCTCATTCCCGGCGCTGACATGTCCACCGCGATGGTCTCCGGTACGCCCGAGCACCCGGTGGTCACCGCGCCGCTGGGTAAAGGCGCTGTGGCGGGGCTTTCCGCGCGCGTAGACAAGTCGCTTCCGGTAGGCAACGAGGGGGCGGGGACCGTGGTCGCCGCCGGGTCGTCGTCAGCAGCCCAGGCGCTGCTCGGCAAGACGGTGGGACTTGCCGGCGGCGGCATGTACACGCAGTACCGGGCGGTCGATGCATCCGCCTGTCTTGTCCTGCCGGACGGGGCAACAGCCAAGGACGGCGCTTCGTCGTTCGTCAATCCGCTGACCGCTCTCGGAATGCTGGAAACCATGCGCCAGGAGGGACATTCGGCACTCGTGCACACGGCCGCGGCGTCGAATCTCGGCCAGATGCTCGTCAAGCTCTGCATCGCCGACGGGGTGCCGCTCGTCAACATCGTTCGCAAGCCCGACCAAGAAGAACTCCTGAGATCGCTTGGCGCCGTGCATGTCTGCAATTCGTCCTCGCCGTCTTTCTCGGCGGATCTGGTGGATGCCCTGACCGCCACATCGGCGACGATCGCCTTCGACGCCACCGGTGGTGGCACGCTCGCGAGCGAGATCCTCAACGGCATGGAACAGGCGGCCAGTGCGACCGCCACGGAGTACTCCCGCTACGGCTCGGCCGTGCACAAGCAGGTCTACATCTACGGCGGACTCGACACCGGCCCGACCACCCTCACCAGGAATTTCGGGATGGCATGGGGTATCGGCGGGTGGCTGCTGACGTACTTCCTGCAGAACGTTGGAGGCGAAGGCTTTGCCAGACTGCGAGCCCGGGTCGCCGCGGAGCTAACAACTACGTTCGCCAGCACCTACACCCAGGAGGTGTCACTATCCGGCATGCTCCAGCCCGATGCGTTCCATGCCTACGTCAAGCGTGCGACCGGGGAGAAGTTCCTGGTGAGGCCGCAGTCGTAAGTCGTTGGGCGCGAACCTAGCCGAGTGACACCGGCAGGCGCTTCAACCCGTGTAGGCCGATGTTGTAGTTGTAGGTCGGTTTGCCGGCAAGACGCAACCGAGGAAAGCGCTCGAACAGAGTTTGCAGACCGATCTGGAGTTCCATCCGCCCCAGGGCCGCACCGAGGCAGGTGTGCACGCCGGTGCCGAAGGTGAGATGTTCGCGAGCGTTGGCGCGGGTGATGTCGAAGGTGTTCGGGTCGTCGAATGCCGCTGGATCCCGGTTGGCCCCGCCGAACATCACAAATATCGCCTCGCCCGTCCGGATCGGATATCCGTGGAGGTCGATGTCTTCGGCAGCAACCCGGGGCACGAATTGAACCGGGGTGTCGTAGCGCAGGATCTCCTCGACGGCGTTGGGCCACCCCTCGGGGTTCGCGCGCAACTCGGCGAGCTGATCCGGATGGCGGAGGAGCGTTATCACTGCCTTGCCCAAAATGTGGGTCGTGGTGATGAATCCCGCGCCGAATAGCAAGGCCGCGAGCATCCTGAGCTCGATCTCGGTCAGGTCGCTGTTGCGTACGACGTCGGACAGGATGCTATCGCCGTCACCGTCGCGTAGCCGCTCGATGTGCTTACCGACGTACCCGCCGAAACCCCGCAAGACAG
>CBAAAS010000277.1:809-5066 GCA_964658855.1 uncultured Mycobacterium sp. | reverse complement strand
GCGGCCGGGTTCCAGCTCGTGACGGCGCCGTTTAGCGCGGTGGCGATGATCGCGTCGGTCGCGTGGGCGACCAGGGCCGACTGCAGGTGCGTTGCCCGTGCAGCCTTGCGCAAGCTCACGTCACGAAAGATGACCAAGTAGGCGGGCTTGCCGTCCCAACGGGTCAACACCGAAACGACTTCGGCAGTTACCGCACTACCGTCTGAGCGGAGCAGCACCGCCTCTGCGGGCGAAGAGCTTTCGCCCTCGCGTCGAAGCTCGGCCACGCGGGCCAGCATGGGTGCGACATGGTCGGGGTGGACGAAGTCGGTGATCAATTGCCCTACCACCTCGTCGGCGGTGCGCGCCGCTATCGCCTCGACACCGGCAGGGTTGACGTACAACACCCGCCCGTCGGCATGGACGCACAGCGGATCGGAGCTGTGTTCCAGTAAATGCAGTTCGAGTGAATCTCGCGGCGACGCTAACGCGAGTCCGCGACGAAGGCTGGCTCCGACCTCATCATTCACACCGTTCATCCGTGGCCTCCTTCTTTAGCGCGTTTGATGCGCCCAGACCATTTGCTTCAAGCAATGTACCGGATGATTTCAGCCCGCGTTCTATTGCACCGATGTATTGCAATTTATTTCAGCACTGGTCGATTTGCGCGCGACGAGGGTCAATCGATGGCGAGCTGCCGATATGCCGGCCACCAGAAAATTCGAAAGGTTGCTGTACACCACATATTTCGAACAGATCGTCGGCGTCGCAGCCGTAATCTATTGGATTACTGTTCAAGAAGCGATACGTTTCAGCGACACCATCGAAAGCTATTCGCCACGAAATGATGGCCCATAGAGTTGGGCATTGTCAGACACCTCGCGTTCAGCTCTAATGACAAAGCCATGGGGGCATTAATTAGCCGTAGGTGGAATTTGCCAAGCTCCAATAGGCGCGGGGGCCCGCGACGCAGCGAATTGGCCATTGTATGACCAGGGGTACACATTTGCGAGTCGTCCCCGACCACGAGGGAACCATCGTCAGTGTCGACGAACGCCGCGCATCGCGGCCCCGCACCCTGACCGGCTATATCGACCTGTTGCCCGACGTGGCGTTCCTCAGTCGGCTGCAGATGCCTGTGCTGGCCGTCGCCAACGACGGCATCATCGTCTTCGCCAATCCTGCCTGCCAGGCCATGTTGGGCTGCCCCGGCGCCACCGCCAACAGCCGACCACTGAACCACTTCCTGGAAGTCCACGCCGGCGCGACCGACGTCGTTGCCACGCTGCGGGCCGCCGCCGGGCACATCACCACCTGGCGGCGCGCAAATGACGAGGTCCTCCGGGTGATGGTCTCCCAACCGCTTCTGCCCTACGCCGAGGGTCTGTTCGTGGGTCTCACCGACGTCACCGAATGGGTGTGGGACGTCGGACTATCCGCGCTGGACACGCTCCCGATCAACTCCCACTCCGCTCGGCCATCACCGCCAGCTCGCGTCCAGGCTCTCGACGGCAAGGACACCGTTGTTGAGTGACGCGGTGCACCGTTTCTCGGCGCGGCGGTGGGCGGTCATGCTGGATGACGGCGGGCTGGTTTTCGTCGACAGCGATCACTTTGGCGCGGTAGGACTTTGATCGGCCTCGGTGACCCGATCAAGCGTCTGTCGAACTGTTGACCGGCAACGGGATCGCCTGGTTACCATCGCGCTATGAGTCAGTACGCGGCATTCCTGCGCGGCGTCAACGTCGGCGGCGTCAACCTGAAGATGGCCGAGGTGGCCAAGGCGTTGACCGACGCCGGGCTTGCCGAAGTCCGCACCATCCTGGCCACCGGCAACGTGTGGCTGGAATCGGCCAAAGGCGCCGACGCGGTTCGCGCGACCGCCGAAAAGGCGCTGCGCCAACAGTTCGGGTACGACGCCTGGGTACTGGTCTACCCGATCAAGAAACTGCAGTCGATTGTCGACCGCTATCCATTCGACCCCGAGGTCGACGGGTACCAGTCTTACGTCACGTTCGTCAGCGACAACGATGTGCTCAGCGAGCTCGCGGGCCTGACCAAAGACGCCGGCGCCGACGAGAAGATCGAGCGCGGTCCCAAGTCGGCCGGCGTGATCTATTGGCAGGTGGCCAAGAATCACACACTGGACAGCACCATCGGCAAGACAATGGGCAAGAAGAAGTACAAGTCCTCGACGACTACCCGCAATCTGCGCACACTGGTCAAAGTGCTGGCGGCTCAGCCTTCGGCGTAGGCCTCCAGGTAGCGCAACGCCTCGGCCTTGCCGAGCCCGAGTCCGCGCGCCACGTCGAGATAGGCGCCCGCCGCGGCCGCCATCGCCGTATCTGCCGGGTCCGCGCGGGCGACGAATGTGCCGAAGCGGCCACGGGTTTCGACGATGCCGGCCGTCTCGAGTTCGCGGTACGCGCGAGCCACGGTGTTGACCGCCAGGCCCAATTCGCCCGCCATTTCACGCACCGTCGGCAACCGGGCGCCGGGCGGCAACGTTCCGGACCGGATCGCCTCGATGATCTGGTTGCGCAGTTGGTCGAACAGCGGCCGGTCCGCCTGCCCGTCAACCTGCAGCCACTCGCCCAACTCCACCCGATCAGTATCCCGCAGTCCAGCTATCTTGGTGGAGTGCGAATCACGGTGCTGTCGGGTGCGGGAATCTCCGCGGAGAGCGGCGTGCCGACGTTCCGCGACGACAAGAACGGGCTTTGGGCCAAGTTCGACCCGTACGAGTTGTCCAGCGTTCAAGGGTGGGAGCGCAACCCCGAGCGGGTGTGGGGCTGGTATCTGTGGCGGCATTACCTGGCCAGCACCGTCGAACCCAATGCCGGTCATCGCGCCGTCGCCGCCTGGCAGGACCACGCCGAAGTCAGCGTCGTCACCCAGAACGTCGACGATCTACACGAGCGCGCAGGCAGCTCACCGGTGCATCATCTGCACGGCAGCTTGTTCGAATTCCGTTGCGCGACATGCGGTTTGCCGTATACCGGCGAGCTTCCCGAGATGACCGAGCCTGCATTGGAAGTTGAGCCGCCGTCGTGCGGTTGCGGGGGTTTGATCCGGCCCGACATCGTGTGGTTCGGCGAAGCACTGCCCCAGGAGCCATGGCAGCACGCCGTCGAGGCGACGACGACGGCCGATGTGCTGGTGGTGGTGGGCACCTCGAGCATCGTCTACCCGGCGGCGAGCCTGCCCGAGGCAGCGCTGGCCCGCGGGATTGTCGTGGTCGAGGTCAATCCGGAACCCACGCCACTGTCGGACAGCGCCACGATCACGGTGCGCGAATCAGCGAGCACCGCGCTTCCGACCCTGTTGCAGCGACTACCTGCCCTACTGAACTAGCCGGGGCTGAATTAGGCCGGGCGGTACGCCCGCCCCAGTACGAACTCCGACACCGGTAACGGCACCCACGCCGGTAGTGCCTGCTCGGTGCGGGTGCGATCGATCTCGAATCCCGCGGCCCGGATCGACTCTTCGGTGTAGCGATGGGCGTGGCAGTTTCCCGCAAGCCTCGGCCATAGCGTGGTCACGTCGACGAATTGCTGAAGCCGGCCCCGGAACCCCTTGCTGGCCATGTGCTCCAGGTAGCGCAACTCGCCGCCCGGTCGCAGTAGCGAAAGCACTTGCCGCAGAACTGAATCGGGCTCGACGACCGAACACAGGACCAGCGAGCACACCACTGCGTCGAACGGTTCGTCGGCCGAGAAACTCTCTATTGTGCGGTTGGTGACCTCGACCGGCACGGGTGCGGCGGTGGCCGCTTCGCTGGCCAGCCCGACCAGTCGCTGCTCGGGCTCGATCGCGACGACATGCTGCACGGTCTGCGGGTAGAAGGCGAAGTTGGTCCCGGTTCCCGCGCCCACCTCGAGAATCCGGCCGGACAGCTCGGCCAGGTTCGCCCGGCGGAATTCGCGCATCTGCTCGGTCTCGTGTGCGGCGATCGCGGGCCAGATCCGGGCGAAGAACGGATGGTCGACGGTCTCCGCAGTCGGAGACGTCACGCCGGGGAGCCTTTCGCCCCGAGCGCCATCAGCCGTTCCACCACCTGTTGCGGTGTCGCGTCGGCGCCGACCAGTCCGGTCACCATATTTCCGGAGAAGACCGCACGCAGCACCCGGTCGGTGAACGCATCGGCATCGCCGAACGGCAGATGCGGTTTGGCGATCAGCAGCGAGGCCGCCCCGTGCGCGGCGCTCCACAGTTCCAGCGCGATGCCGGTCGCGTCGCCTCGCGGGAACACGCCTTCAGTCATCAGAACCTCGACGG
>CBAAAS010000277.1:0-799 GCA_964658855.1 uncultured Mycobacterium sp. | reverse complement strand
GCAGATGTGCGCGAAGGCCGAACTGGCAAGGGCTGCATCAACACTGCTGTTGGACTTCCACTCGCCCATTGTCGCGATCCGGTACAGCTCAGGGTTTTCCACGGCGAACCGGACATAGGCCAGACCCTGAGCGCGCAGGACCTCGACGGTGCTCGGCGCCACCGCGGACACCCGCTGCATCTCGTCGTCCAGCTTCTCGAAGTAGCGTGCACACACCGCGTCCAGCAGCGCGTCCTTGTCTTGGAAATGCAGATAGATCGACGGCGGGGTCACGCCGACGCGTTCGGCCACCGAGCGGACCGACACCGCCTTGGCGTGCCCGATCTCGAGCAGGAGTCCCGTTGCCGCATCCAGGATTTCGTCGCGTAACAGATCCCCGGATCCGCGCGGGGCGCGTCGCCTGCGAAGACTCTCGGTGGAAGGATCAGCGACCATTGACGACCGTCGCGCCAGCACGTGCGGCCCCGCTGGACGCGGAAACGGGAATGGCCGGATCCTCCTCGGGCCGGCGGTGCCGTCCGTGGGCCGGATCGGTCGGCACCGGCAATGACACGGAGTCCGACTCGCTGATCCCGATCCGGTCGTGCAGCCACACCAGCGGTTTGGGCGCCCACCAACTCCAGTGGCCCAGAACGTGCATGAATGCCGGCACCAGCACCATCCGCACCAGGGTTGCGTCGGCCAGCACAGCCAGAGTCAGGCCGGTGCCGAACATCCGCATGAAGGACACCTGCGCGGCGATCATGTCATCGGCTGCGTGGACCCCCGGGTCGACCCGTCCCAGATCCTCGGACTCGAC
>CBAAAS010000276.1:0-5083 GCA_964658855.1 uncultured Mycobacterium sp. | reverse complement strand
CACAGGGGGCTGACCCGCAGGCCGGACCGTCCGAGTGTCGTGTATTGATCCAGAGGCATGGTAGCGGCTTTCTGGTAGATTGTTCGATCATGCGGTTGTTCATAATCAAACTAGTTCATATCTGAACGATCTGGCAAGTCGATGTCTGATGCGGCCAAGATCTGGTCCCTGAACTACCGGGTGCTGTTGTCGGTCATCTCCCGCGCCGAGGACGAGATCTGTTCGTTGGGTCTTGAGTCGAAGGAACTGTTTCTGCTTGCCGAGATCGACGACCATCCCTACCCGGCCGAGCTGGCGACGACGTTGAACATGCCCAAGGCGACGGTCACCGCGTACCTCAAACGGCTGGAAGCGGCGGGCTTCGTGCGTCGCGAGATCGATCCATCCGATCTGCGCCGCCATCGTCTGCTGCTCACCGCGACCGGACGCAAAGCCGCCTCGGGCGGCATGTCGGCGGTATCCGAAGAATTCGACAAGCGTCTCGGACGGCTCACCGCCGCGCAGCAGAAAGAATTGAAGAACCTGCTCGAAAAAATCATCTGATCGCCATTGCACTAAAGTGACCTTCCGTGCGCGTTCTGGTGATCGGCTCCGGTGCCCGCGAACATGCCCTGCTGCTGGCGTTGCGCGCAGACCCTCAGGTCGAGGCGCTGGCCATCGCACCTGGCAATGCCGGCACTGCGTCGATAGCTGATCAGCACGACGTCGACGTGTCATCCGGCGACGACGTCATCGCGTTGGCCCGCAAGGTCCGCTCCGACCTGGTGGTGATCGGTCCCGAGGTGCCCCTGGTGCTCGGCGTGGCCGACGCCGTTCGAGCCGCCGGGATCGCCTGCTTCGGCCCCAGCAAGGACGCGTCCCAGATCGAGGGGTCCAAAGCCTTCGCCAAAGACGTAATGGCAGCGGCCGGGGTCCGCACGGCATCCAGCGAGATCATCGACAGCCCAGCGGGTTTGGATGCGGCACTCGACCGGTTCGGCCCGGGGGCCGGCGATCCTGCCTGGGTGGTCAAAGACGACCGGTTGGCTGCGGGCAAGGGTGTGGTGGTAACGCCGGACCGCGTCGTGGCGCGCGCGCACGCGGCAAGCCTGCTCGAGTCCGGCCATCCGGTGCTGTTGGAGTCCTTTCTCGACGGCCCCGAGGTATCGCTGTTCTGCGTTGTCGACGGCGAGACAGTGGTGCCGCTGTTGGCGGCACAAGACTTCAAGCGGGTCGGCGACGGCGACTCCGGGCCCAACACCGGCGGCATGGGCGCCTACGCCCCGCTGCCGTGGCTCCCCGCCGACCTCTACCGCAAAATCGTCAGCGACCTCGTGGAACCCGTTGCCGCCGAGCTTGTTCGGCGCGGTAACCCATTCTCCGGTCTGCTGTATGCGGGGTTGGCGATCACCTCGAAAGGTCCGGCGGTCATCGAATTCAACTGCCGCTTCGGTGATCCGGAGACGCAGGCGGTGCTCGCGCTGCTCGAGTCGCCGCTCGGACAGCTACTCAACGCGGCGGCCACCGGCACGCTGGCGAGCTTCGGTGAACTGCAGTGGCGCGACGGCGCGGCCGTGGCGGTGGTGTTGGCCGCGGAGAACTACCCGGGCAAACCGCGGGTGGGCGATGCGATCGGCGGCTCTGAGGCCGGCGGCATCCTGCACGCCGGAACGGCCCGGGGTGAGGACGGCGCCATCGTGTCCGCGGGTGGCCGGGTGCTCTCGGCGGTGGGCACCGGCGAGGATCTGGCCGCTGCCCGCTCGGCGGCCTACCATCTCATCGGCTCAATTAGGTTGCCCGGAAGCCACTTTCGCACCGATATCGGACTGGCGGCCGCCGAAGGCAAGATCGAGGTCTAGAACCCGACCGCGTGGCCGTCGCGGCGTGGGTCGCTGACCGCGAGATAGCCGTTGTCGAGCCGCCAGATCGCCTGGCAACTGCCGAACTGGTTGTAGTCATCGGTGGTGACGAGTTGATGGCCGAGCTGCTGCAGCCCGTCCAGGGTGGACGGCGGAAACCCCGTTTCGCAGCACACCTGCAGGCCGTCGGCCCAGCGGAACCGCGGGCCGTCACACGCGGCCTGCGGATTCTGGCCGTGATCGACGATGCGTGACACCACCTGAACATGGCCCTGCGGCTGCATTGGGCCGCCCATAACCCCGAAGCTCATCACCGCGGCGCCGTCCTTGCTCAGAAAGCCCGGGATGATGGTGTGGTACGGCCGCTTGTTCGGCCCTACCTGGTTCGGGTGTCCTTGTGCGGCAGAGAAATCCGCGCCACGGTTCTGTAGCGAGATTCCGGTGCCGGGGACCACGATCCCGGAACCGAATCCCATGTAGTTCGACTGGATCATCGACACCATCAGCCCTGAGGCGTCCGCGGCGGTGAGATACACCGTGCCCCCGCGCGGCGTTCCGGCCGACGCCGGCTTTGCGCGGGCCGGATCGATCAGGGCTGCGCGCTGCCGCAAGTAGTCGGCGTCGAGCAAGTCTTTCGGGCTCAGCGACATGTGATCGATGTCGGATACGTAGGACTGTGCGTCGGCGAATGCGAGTTTCACCGCCTCGATCTGGAGATGGACACTGTCCGCGGAATCGACTGGCAGCGAGGCCATGTCGAAGTGCTCCAGGATTCCGAGGGCGATCAATGCGACGATGCCTTGGCCGTTGGGCGGTATCTCGTGCACGGTGTAACCGCGGTATCCACCGGCGATGGTGCCGACCCAGTCGGCGCGATGCGCGGCGAGGTCGTCGGCCCGCATGGCCCCGCCGTTCGCCGTCGAGTGGGCTTCCAGCTTGGCCGCCAGTTCACCGCGGTAGAACGCCTCGCCGTTGGTCGCGGCAATCGTCTCCAGCGTTGTGGCGTGGTCGGGCAATGTGACGAGCTCACCTGGCCTTGGTGCTCGCCCGCCGGGCATGAAGGTATCGGCGAATCCGGGCTGCGACTCGAACAACTCCACCTGAGCCGCCCACTGCTCGGCGATCGTCGGTGAGAGGAGAAAGCCATTGCGGGCGTAAGCGATCGCCGGCCCGAAGAGCCGGTCGAATGGCAGCTTTCCGAATTTCGCGTGCAGCTCGACCCATGCCGACACCGCACCGGGGACTGTGACGGAATTCCAGCCGAAGGGGGGAACTCCCTTACCGCCGAAATACTCCGGCGTCCATGCCGCGGGGGAGCGGCCCGACGCGTTCAGCCCATGCAACTCACGCCCGTCCCACACGATGGCGAAGGCGTCCGACCCGATGCCGTTGGACACCGGCTCCACAACCGTCAACGCAATCGCGGTGGCCACCGCCGCGTCGACCGCGCTGCCGCCGTCGGCGAGCATCCGGAGGCCGGCCTGCGCGGCGAGAGGTTGCGAGGTGCACACCACGTTGGTCGCCAAGACGGGCTTACGCGGCCAGCTGTAGGGCAGTTCCCACCCGAACGGCTGCATCCGCACAGTGTCTCAGCGTGCTATCACGGCGGCAAGCACGCCGATATCGTCGGCGCAACGGTAGCTGATACGCTTTACGTATCTAGCATTATTTGTAACCCGCAAGCAGCTCAATCGAAGGTTGACCTCATGCCCAAGCCAGTCATCGTCAGCGCAGTCCGAACCGCAATCGGTACGTCGTTCAAAGGCTCGCTGGTCAACACCACGCCCGAGTTTCTCGCGACCACCATCCTTCAGGAAGTGGTCCGGCGGTCCGGGGTCGAGGTCGCCGACATCGACGACGTGATCTTCGCCGAATCCCATTACGGCGGAGGCGATATGGCTCGTTATGCCGCTTCGGCCTCAGGCATGACATCGGTGCCGGGACAGGCCGTCAACCGGCACTGCGCGGGTAGCCTCACCGCAGTCGCCAACGCGGCAGCACAAATCGGGTCCGGAGCCGAGAAGGTCGTGGTCGGCGGTGGCGTGCAGTCGCTGTCGATGACGCCGCTGATGAACTGGCGCATCCCAGGTCCGACGCTGGAATTCGAGGAGCGGTGGATTCCGCCGACCCACGTGGAGACGCCCGAGTCGCCGGGCCGCGACATGTCGATCACCGTCGGGTGGAACACCGCGCAGGCGGTCGGGATCACCCGTGAAGAGATGGACGCCTGGGCATTTCGTTCGCACCAGCGTGCGATCGCAGCAATCGACAGCGGTGCCTTCGTCGACGAGATCGTCCCGCTGAAGATCAAAGGCCTCGACGATGCGCTGATCGAGTTCAGTGTCGACGAACATCCCCGCCGCGGCTCCACTCTCGAGAAGCTCGCCTCGCTGAAGGTGCTGCACCCAGAGATCGAGGGCTTCTCGATCACTGCGGGTAACAGCAGCGGGACCAACGACGCGGCCGCCGCGTTGACCCTGGCTGACGAGGACTTCGCGACCGCGCACGGGCTGAAGGTGCTGGGCTCGGTCAAGGCGTGGGCCTCGGCCGCCGTGGACCCGAAGGACACCGGTCTGGGCGCGGTGAAGGTGATCGGCAAGGTCCTCGACCGGGCCGGCTTGACGCCTGGCGACGTAACCCTGTGGGAGATCAACGAGGCGTTCGCCTCGGTGCCGATCGCGGCGTGCCGCGAGCACGGACTCGACGAAGACCGGGTCAACATCTACGGCAGCGGCTGCAGCCTCGGTCACCCCATCGCGGCCAGCGGCGCGCGGATGCTGACCACACTGATCTACGAATTGGGCCGCCGCGGTGGCGGAATCGGTGTGGCGGCGATGTGCGCCGGCGGCGGCCAGGGTGGCGCCGTCGTGATCGAGGTCTAGCGCCGGGCACTCAGCCTGCGTCGATCAACCGGCTGGCGTGATCGAGGATGCAATTCAGGCCGTACTCGAAGTTGATGTCGTCGGCGACCCCGATGCGGTGGCCCTTCTCGGTCAACTGGGCGATCAACGGCATGGTCTCGGGGTCGATCACCGAACTCCCACCGCGACTGTAGGTTTCGGCTCCGCCGGATTTGTCCCGCAGCCGTTCCAGCACCGCCGCACCTTGGGTGTGGACCGAGATGCTGGCATAGGTGTCGAACGCGTCCTCAGGTGACAAGCCCGCCTCCACCAACGCGGCGATCGCCTTCTCGAGTTTCTCGAAGGCCGCCAGCGTCGCCTCGCGCCCGAAGGTGCCACGGATCA
>CBAAAS010000275.1:3519-5094 GCA_964658855.1 uncultured Mycobacterium sp. | reverse complement strand
GTTCGACTACCTCGAAGAAGTCACCTTTTCCCATGTGGGCAAACCGTTTTTGATTTACGGGCAGAAGACGAAAGCCGTCGTCGACGGCGCGCCGCTGCACGCCGAAACCGGCTACCTCCGCGTACCGCGATATAACGAAGTGGAACTCGTGCTGGCGCATCCGAGCGGCATCACCGAGATCGAAGTCGGCAGATTCATCGCCGACGGCGTCACGATCGAGCTCGAGATGTCGACGACCCAGATCGGTGTGGCGCCGACCGCGAAGGAAGTGACAGCCCTTGGTCGCCGCTTCCGGCTCGACGGCGACGAACTTTCCTACACCGTGGAGATGGGTGCCGTCGGACAGCCACTGCAGCATCACCTTTCAGCAGTACTGCACCGCAAGAGCTAGGCGATCCGCCGCACGCCGTCGTCCACGACACGACCGCCGATCTGCACCCAACCCTGCGGGCTCCAGGTGGTTTCGATCACCGATCCCTCGCCTTGGGTGATGTGCAGGTCGCGGGCGAGGTAGTCGGTGATTCGCACCGCCGCTGAGCCCGTCGCTTCATCCTCTGCCACACCGAGATTGGCGGCGAACATTCGCGAGCGCAGCGATCCGGCGGCCTCGTCAGTCCACACCCACAGGTAATGCGCGACGTCGTCGGAGAAGTCGGCTGGGTCGGCGGCGGCGAGCTCGTCAAGACTGCCCAGATCGTGAATGGCGAACTCCGGTGACCACTCCGAGCGGGCACTGACGGTGGTGAGGTCGCCGTCGTCATGCACGTGAACCACACCGGCCGGCACGTGCAGCGTGCGAATCGGTGTGCCGATGGATCGCAGCCACCATGACGCCCCGACCGTTGGGTGTCCGGCGAATGCCAACTCGGTGAGTGGAGTGTAGATCCGCGCATCAGCCGTAGTGGCGCCGGCGGCAGGGGCGGTAACGAAAATGGTTTCGCTGTAGCCTAATTCAGTTGCGATGCGTTGATGTTGATCAGGTTCGACTGCAGCAGCGTTGACGACGCCGAGCGGATTGCCGAAATCGCCTTCCGCGTTAGTGAATACTCTCAACACCGTCACGTCGACGCACATGAGAGCGACTGTACGACGTCACCTCGACGCAGCGATCAGGTGGCGCTTCGCTCGTCGGCGTCCATGGCCTCCAGCACCGCGACTCGGGTGTCGATGCTCCCGGAAACGGTTTGGGCGCCACCGCCGGTCCGGAGCAGTTCGCGAAGCACGGTCTGGTCGTAGTCAGCGGGCGCGGTGGTATCGATGAAGCGCTGAACAACCTCGATGAAGCGGTCGGGGTCGTCGTGGAACGGGAAATGCCCGGAGCGTTCGAAGATCTCGAGTTGGGAGCCGGGCATGGCGGCGTGGGCCATATGCGCGTGACTGGCGGGAACGACGACATCGTCGCTGCCCCAAATAATCTGCACCGGAACGGATTGCGTCAAATAACATCGGTCCAGCATGGTGACGCTCTGGCCACGCCAGTCCACGACCGCGCGCAAAGTCCGGGTGAACGCCGCCGAGGCCATCGGCTCCGGGAGGCCCGCCAATATCCTCAGCATGTCCGGCAGGTCGTGGCCC
>CBAAAS010000275.1:0-3509 GCA_964658855.1 uncultured Mycobacterium sp. | reverse complement strand
CGCGCGCCCGAAGATCTGTAAAGCGGGCAGCACCAAAGGAAGCCGAAGCAACGCCAGCGCCTCGCTGCCGAGCGGTAGCGACGCCAGCCGCAACATGAGGTGGACGTCTTTGGTGACGCCGCCGGCGCCGACCAAAATCAGCCGCTCGACCAGTTGTGGGAATTGATAGGTGAATTGCATGGCGACTCCGCCGCCGAGCGAATGGCCGACAACGGTGACGCGTTCGATATCCAAGATCGAAAGTAGGTCGCGCATCCCGTTCGCGTAGGCCGCAGTCGAGTAATCCGCGCGTGGCTTGTCCGACTCGCCGTGGCCCAGCAGATCGACCGCGATGACGGTAAACCGTTGCGCGAGTTTCGATTGCACCGTCGACCAGGTTGTCGAATTGTCACCGATCCCGTGGATCAGCAGGATCACCGGCCCGGAGCCCGCGATGCGGAACGCGCGCCGGTAGCCGTGCACCGTCCGGAATTGCAGCTGCGGCGTAACCTCGCGCACCGAGCGAAGATTGGGCTTGCGCTGAGTCATGTCGCCAACTTCGCTGTCGGGCCCGGGAGGGCGATCAGGTCGGATCGTCGTCGTCGAACTTCTTCTCGTCCTGCTGCGCAAGGAAACGCTCGAACTCTGCGCCGAGTTCGTCGCCACTGGGCAGATCCTCGTCCCGCGTCAGCAGCGACCGATTTTCCTGCGCAGCAATGAAGGCATCGTACTGTCGCTCCAGCGCGGCCACCACTTGAGCGACTTCCGAGCTGGCCTCGACCTGCTCATCGACCTTCACCTTGACCTCGGTCGCCGCCTCGGTCAGCGCATTCACCGGCAGGCGCAGCGACCCAGTCTTGGCCAACTGCTCCAGCAACGCCTGCGCGGCCGCCGGATAGTCTGTCTGCGCCAGGTAGTGGGGTACGTGGACGGTGTAGCCGACGACCTCATGCCCGTGCTGGGCCATCCGAAACTCCAACAGATTCGACGCGCTGCCGGGAACCTGCACCTCGGAAATCCACGGCGTGAAGTCGGCGATCAGCTCGCGGTTGTTGGAGTGCGCGGTCAACGTGATCGGCCGGGTGTGTGGAACGGCCATTGGGATGGCGCCCAAGCCGATGGTTTGGCGCACACCGAGGCGCTCGGCCAGCAACCGCACTGCGGTGATGAATCGCTCCCATTTCAAGTCCGGCTCCATGCCGGCCAGAAACAGAAACGGCGTCCCGACGCTGTCGTGCATGGCGTAGAGGCTCAGTTCGGGATCCTCGTAGTGGGTGAAGTGATCAGTCTTGAACGTCATCAGCGGGCGCCGCGACCGGTAGTCGAGAAGCTCGTCGATGGCGAAAGAAGCGACCAACTCGGTGTCCAACGTGTCCTTGAGGTGGCCCGCGGCCAGCTTGATGGCGTGGCCGGCGTCGGAGAACCCTTCCAGGGCATGAACCAAGACCGGCCCACGCCCATCGTTCAGCGACAACTGGGGTGCCGGGAACTCGAGCTCGTACATGGCGTTGTGCTCGGGCTGATAGCGCTTGTCCCGGTCGGGTGTGTCGGGGGGCTCGTTGTGGCCCATCGGTGTTGCCTCCTCGCCACGGCGCGGTGTGCCGCACCGTGTCCAGATAGTGTCCCTCAGATCGACGAACAGCGGATACCTGACCCGCTACCGTGCGTCTGCTCCTGTGCTGCCAAACACGGTCAGCACCGGCGGCATTCCAAGGGTTACCCGCTTCGCGCCGCGTCGAGCCGAAATCCGGCATGATCGACGGCGATGCGAATTCTGGCGGCAGGGGTGGGGCTGGCCCTGGTTTTGGCCGGTTGCGGGCATCAGGCCCAATCCGCACCCGTCACCAGCACACTTGAACAGGCCGTCGCCGGTGTGGTGAATCGGGTCGCCGCCGCACCGGTGGATCCCGACCCAAGGGTGGGCGCTTTTTTCCTGTCCGGCAGCGATGTACACACCTGCACCGGCTCGGTGCTGCATTCGGCGGCAGGCAATCTGGTCCTCACCGCAGCGCATTGCCTGTCCGCCGGCGGCCCGGCCCGGTTCGTCCCCGGCTTCGCGCGCGAAGCTGCGCCCGACAACGTGTGGACGGTCGACGCGCTGTATCTGGATCCGCGATGGCTGGCCAACCAGGATCCGCGGGCCGATTATGCGATCGCACGGGTCGGCCGCCCGGCCGGCGGATCGGTGGAGGCGCTGGTCGGCTCGGCGTTGTCACTGGGTGCAGCGCCGGCACGAGGAAGCCAGGTGATAGTGGTTGCCTATCCGGCGGGTGCGGGCGGATCGCCGATCGGTTGCCGCACCGGCACCGGGGTCAACGACGGCGGATATCCCGAGTTGCCGTGCGCAGGGCTGGTCGACGGCACCAGCGGCGCACCCTGGATCAGCGGCTCGGCCGTCACCGGGGTAATCGGTGGACTGCACGGCGGCGGCTGCGCGCAGAACCTGTCCTACTCGTCGCCGTTCGACGAGCACACCACCGAGTTGTTTGCGCGGGCACAGGCCGGCGGGCCTGGCGACGAGCCGCCGAGTTCCTTCGACGACGCTTGCTAGACGTCGAATTGGCTTAGCGCCCGCACCTTGTTCATCACGTCCAGCGCGGCGACCTTGTAGGCCTCGGAGAATGTCGGGTAGTTGAACACCGCGTCGACCAGATACTCCACGGTGCCGTCGCAGCCCATCACCGCCTGGCCGATGTGGACCATCTCGGTGGCGTTGCTGCCGAAGATGTGGACCCCGAGCAGCTTCAGGTCCTCGGTGGATACCAGCAGCTTCAGCATCCCGTAGGAATCTCCGGCGATCTGGCCACGGGCCAGCTCGCGATACCGGGACACGCCGACCTCGTACGGGATCGACTGTTTGGTCAGGTCGACCTCGGTGGCGCCGACGTAGGAGATCTCGGGAATCGAGTAGATGCCGATCGGTTGCAGGGCGGTCAGGCCGTGCACCGGCTCGCCGAACGCGTGGCACGACGCCACCCGGCCCTGATCCATCGACGTCGATGCCAGGGCGGGGAAGCCGATCACGTCGCCGACGGCGTAAATGTGGTCGACCTTGGTCTGGAACGCCTCGTCGACGAAGATCCGGCCGCGGGCATCGGCTTCCAGACCCGCGTTCTCCAGCTCCAGGTTCTCGGTCTGGCCTTGGCGGCCCGCGGAGTACATCACCGTTTCGGCCGCGATCTTCTTGCCGCTGGCCACGCTGGTCACCGTGCCGGACGCGCCCACTTTTACGCCGGTCACCTCTTCGCCGAAGCGGAACGTGACCGCCAGGTCGCGTAGGTGGAAACGCAGCGCCTCGATGATCTCGGGGTCGCAGAAGTCCAGCATCTCCTGGCGTTTCTCGACGATGGTCACCTTGCTGCCCAGCGCGGCGAACATCGACGCGTACTCGACGCCGATCACACCGGCGCCGACCACCACCATCGACGTCGGGATCGATTTGAGGTCGAGGATGCCGTCGGAATCCAGCACCCGGTTCTCGTCGAAATCCACCCCCTCGGGGCGGGCCGGCTTGGTGCCGGTGGCGATGA
>CBAAAS010000274.1:0-5101 GCA_964658855.1 uncultured Mycobacterium sp. | reverse complement strand
AGTCCGCGGGGTCGACGACCACGTCGACGTTCTCGAGATCGGCCAGTTCGCGTAGCTCCAGCGTGGTGAAAGCGGCCTGCAGCGGACCACGGCGACCGAGGACGATCACTTCCTCCACCCCGCGGGGCCGCAGCGACTCCAGCGCGTGGTCGGCGATATCGGTGCGGGCGAGCTCGTCCGGCTCGGTCACCAGGATGCGCGCGACGTCGAGCGCGACGTTGCCGTTGCCGACCACGACGGCCCGGGCGCCGGACAGGTCGGGAGAGATCTCCTCGAAGTGCGGGTGTGCGTTGTACCAGCCGACGAAATCGACCGCGGCGACGCTGCCGGGCAGCTCTTCGCCAGGGATGTTCAACGGCCGGTCGGCCTGGGCGCCGATCGCGTAAACCACCGCGTCGTACTGCTCGGACAACTCGTTAGCGCGGACGTGCTTGCCGATCACGACGTTGCCGAAGAACCGAAACCGTGGGTCTTCGGAGACCTTCTCGAATTGCTTGCTGATCGACTTGATCTTGGGGTGGTCGGGTGCGACCCCGGAGCGGACCAAACCCCACGGCGTGGGGAGCATCTCCAACATGTCGACGGCTACGTCAAGGTGATCGTGGGCGTCTGCGGCTTTGAGCAGCGATGCCGCCGCGAAGAATCCCGAGGGACCCGACCCGACGATCGCAACGTGGTAAGGGCGCATAAGCCACGATGCTAAACGCCCGCCCAACCGAACCGCTGCTCAAACTGCTGCCCGATTCGCCCCCTCGCCGCTTAGCGGCTGGGAGGTACCCCCACCTCATCCCGCTGCGCGGGCTGCATCGTCATCGGGCGTCGCGCCGTCTGTGTCGAGAACCCGGCCGGTAACGTGGTCAGACGTGGACCCCGACCGTCAGGCCGATATCGCAGCACTCGACTCCACGCTGACCACGGTGGAGCGAGTGCTCGACGTCGACGCTCTGCGCGGGAGCATCGAGAAACTCGAGCAAGAGGCGGCAGATCCCAAATTGTGGGATGACCAGGCTCATGCGCAGCGCGTCACCAGCGAGCTCTCGCACACCCAGGGCGAATTGCGGCGTGTCGAAGGACTGCGTCAGCGGCTCGACGACCTCCCGGTGCTCTACGAACTGGCCGCCGAGGAAAACTCCGAAGACGCCAAGGCGGAGGCCGACGCGGATCTGAAGAGGCTTCGTACCGACATCGAGGCGATGGAGGTGCGCACCCTGCTCTCCGGCGAATACGACGAGCGGGAGGCACTGCTCAACATTCGATCCGGCGCGGGCGGCGTCGACGCGGCCGACTGGGCCGAGATGCTGATGCGGATGTACATCCGGTGGGCCGAACAACATAAATATCCCGTCGAGGTGTTCGACACCTCTTATGCCGAAGAGGCCGGGATCAAGAGCGCGACGTTCGCAGTGCACGCGCCCTACGGGTACGGGACGTTATCCGTCGAGCAGGGCACCCACCGATTGGTACGGATCAGTCCCTTCGACAACCAGAACCGACGTCAGACGTCGTTCGCCGAAGTCGAGGTGTTGCCGGTGGTGGAAACCACCGATCACATCGAAATTCCCGAAGGCGACCTGCGCGTCGACGTGTACCGCTCAAGCGGTCCCGGCGGACAGTCGGTGAACACCACAGACTCCGCGGTTCGACTCACCCACATCCCGACAGGTATCGTCGTCACCTGTCAGAACGAAAAGTCGCAGCTACAGAACAAAGTTGCGGCGATGCGGGTCCTTCAGGCAAAGTTGTTGGAACGCAAGCGATTAGAAGAACGCGCCGAGCTCGACGCATTAAAGGGTGACGGCGGCAGCTCCTGGGGAAACCAGATGCGGTCGTACGTCCTTCACCCGTACCAGATGGTCAAGGACCTGCGTACGGAGTACGAAGTGGGCAACCCCGCGGCTGTTCTCGACGGAGACATCGACGGATTCCTGGAAGCGGGGATCCGGTGGCGCAATCGAAAAGATGACGACTAAAACGACGTATTTAGCTATCGACACCGCGCAGCGCTGGCACGACTTCTGGCACGGCGTTATCGGCCAATGGATCATCACCCGCGGCCTGCGGGTGATGATGGTGGTGATCGTCGCGATGCTGGCGATCCGCTTTGTCACGTGGGTCACCGATCAGATAGCCCGTCAAATCGATGAGCGTTTTGTCGAAGGTGACGCGCTGGTCCGGTCGGAGTCGTCCAAGCACCGGCAGGCCTTGGCGTCGGTGGCTCAGTGGGTGTCGATTGTTCTGATCGCCATCTGGAGCATCGTCCGGATCGCCAGTGCTCTCAACTTTTCCGTCGCCGGCCTGGTTGCGCCTGCGACCGTCATCGGTGCCGCCCTCGGCTTTGGTGCCCAGCAGGTCGTCCGGGACATCCTGGCGGGATTCTTTCTGATCGTCGAGAAGCAGTACGGCTTCGGTGACCTGGTCACGTTGACCGTGGTGTCGACGACCGAGTGCGTCGGCACGGTCGAGAATGTGACGCTGCGGGTGACCAGGCTGCGCTCGCCGAACGGCGAGGTCTTGACCATCCCCAACGGTCAGATCGTCAAGGCGGTCAACCAGTCCAAAGACTGGGCGCGGGCGGTAGTGGACATCCCGGTTTCGACCACGGTCGACCTCAACCGCGTGGGCGAGGTGCTGCGCTACGAGTGCGAGCACGCCCTGGAGAACCCGATTCTCGGCGACTTGTTGTTGGACGCGCCCACCCTGATGGGTATCGAGAGCATTCAGGTCGACACCGTGACCCTGCGAATGGTGGCCCGCACCCTGCCGGGTAAGCAGTTCGAAGCCGGCCGCCAACTTCGGGTCCTGGTCATCCGGGCGCTGGCCCATGCTGGCATCGTGACCGCGGCGGACGCCAAAGTCGGTGTCGTTGACGGCCCTGGCGTCGAGGCGGCAGCGGCAGAGCAGGAAGAGTACGAGAAAACCCACGAGCCGGTACAGCGCTGATGAAGCTCACACTCAGCGTCCTTGAAAACCACAGCCGCGATGAAGACAAGCACTGGCCGAACTACATCTTAGGCGGGCGGGTCCGGACGTCGACGCTGGTGTTGATCATCGCGTTCTTCGCGACCTGGTGGGCCTACAACACCTATAAGCCGCAACCGACCCCGCCGCCGGTTGCGCCGCAGGTCGTGCCGCCGGGCTATGTTCCGGACCCCAACTACACCTGGGTACCGCGGACCCGCGTGCAGCAGCCCACTTACGAGACGCCTACCACGACGGTCCCGACGACGACGCCGCCCACCACGCCTCCGACGACGACCACGCCGCCGCCGCTGATCCCGACGTTCGTCCTGCCGCCGCCCTTCGGCCCCGGGACGACGACGCCGGCTCCGTCGACCCCGACGCCACCGCCCGGCCCGGTTCCGGCGCCCGCGCCCGCACCGGGTCTGCCCGGTCTGCCGGGGCTACCCAGATGACGCAACCTGGCTCACCAGCGCGCCGCGTCGTCTGGACACCCGGCGTTCACGGTTAGACTGGCGACCCGTGATGATCACCCTCGAACGTGTCACCAAGCAGTACAAGTCGTCGGCGCGACCGGCGCTGGACAACGTCAACCTCAAGATCGACAAGGGTGAATTCGTCTTCCTGATCGGTCCGTCCGGCTCGGGCAAGTCGACGTTCATGCGGCTGCTGCTGGGGGCCGAGACGCCGACCCAAGGTGATGTTCGGGTCTCGAAGTTCCACGTCAACACGCTGCCCGGACGGCATGTGCCTAAGCTGCGGCAGGTCCTCGGGTGCGTGTTCCAGGACTTCCGGCTACTGCAGCAGAAGACGGTGTTCGAGAACGTCGCGTTCGCCCTCGAGGTCATCGGTAAGAAGGCCGATGTGATCAACCGGGTGACGCCCGACGTGCTGGAGATGGTCGGGCTGTCCGGAAAGGCCAGCCGGCTGCCGCATGAACTGTCCGGCGGTGAGCAGCAGCGCGTGGCCATCGCGCGCGCGTTCGTCAACCGGCCGTTGGTCTTGCTGGCCGACGAGCCCACTGGCAACCTCGACCCGGAGACCAGCAACGACATCATGGATCTGCTCGAGCGGATCAACCGCACCGGGACCACGGTCCTGATGGCGACCCACGACCACCACATCGTCGACTCGATGCGGCAACGCGTGGTCGAACTGTCGTTGGGCAGGTTGGTCCGCGACGAACAGCGCGGTGTCTACGGGATGGACCGCTAAGTGCGCTTCAGCTTTCTTTTCAACGAGGTCCTCACCGGCTTTCGTCGCAATGTGACGATGACCGTCGCGATGATCCTGACGACCGCCATCTCGATCGGTCTGTTCGGTGGCGGTCTGCTCGTGGTCCGGTTGGCCGACCACTCGCGCAGCATCTATCTCGACCGGGTCGAGACGCAGGTCTTCCTGACCAACGACGTCTCGGCCAACGACATGACGTGCGAGAGCCCGCAATGTAAAGCGTTGCGAGAGAAGATCGAAAAGCGCAGCGACGTCAAGTCGGTGCGGTTCCTCAATCGCGAGGACGCGTACAACGACGCCATCCGGAAGATCCCGCAGTTCAAGGATCTGGCCAGCAGGGACGCCTTCCCGGCATCGTTTGTCGTCAAGCTGGAAAACCCCGAGCAGCATGCCGAATTTGACGCCGCAATGCAGGGCCAACCCGGTGTCGATCATCTGCTCAACCAGAAGGAACTGATCGACCGACTCTTCGCCGTGCTGGACGGCTTGTCCAACGCCGCGTTTGCCGTTGCGCTGGTGCAGGCGGTCGGGGCAATCCTGTTGATTGCCAACATGGTTCAGGTCGCTGCATACACCCGGCGTACCGAGGTCGGCATCATGCGATTGGTCGGTGCCACCCGCTGGTACACCCAGTTGCCGTTCCTCGTCGAGGCGATCGTGGCGGCGACGTTCGGTGTTCTGATCGCGATCGTCGGGTTGATCGTGGTGCGAGCACTGTTCCTCGACAGTGCACTGAGCCAGTTCTATCAAGCGCATCTGATCGCCAAAGTCGACTACGCCGACATTCTCTACATTGCGCCGTTGCTGCTGTTGGTCGGCGTAGCGATGGCCGGGGTGACGTCGTATGCGACGTTGCGCCTGTACGTGCGGCGGTAGCGGTGGCCAAGAAGTCGCCCAACAAAGCCGGGCC
>CBAAAS010000273.1:0-5109 GCA_964658855.1 uncultured Mycobacterium sp. | reverse complement strand
TCGTGCTGATCAGTTCCGCCGCCGGACTCGCCGGTGTCGGCAGCCCCGACGCGGGTTCGGTGGGCTACGCCGCCGCCAAGCACGGTGTGGTCGGTCTGATGCGTGTGTATGCGAATTTGCTTGCCCAGCAGAATATTCGGGTCAACTCGCTGCACCCGACGGGCGTCGAGACACCGATGATCAACAACGAGTTCACTCGCGAGTGGCTGGCCAAAATGGCTGCTGCGACGGACACGCCGGGCGCTATGGGCAACGCGTTGCCGGTGGAAGTGCTGCAACCCGAGGACATCGCCAACGCGGTGGCGTGGCTGGTATCCGACCAGGCCCGCTACATCACAGGCGTGACCCTGCCGGTCGATGCGGGCTTCCTGAACAAGTAGACCGAGATGCCACGAAACCCCGCGGCGCAGACAGCGGTTGGCCCGATGGTGCTGGTCGCCGTCGAGCAGAGCGAAGCGCCGGACCGTCGCTTGGTGGACGACGACCTGGCGGTCCAGTTTCTGCCAACACCGATCCGGTGGCTGGTCGCCGCAGCACCCCCGAATCTGCTGCGACGACTGACTATTGCCGCAGTTGAGCGCGAGGGGCCGGGGCTATGGGCCAGCCTGAACTGCCGGAAACGCTACATCGCCGACAAGGTCACAGCGGCGCTCGACGACATCGATGCCGTGGTCGTGCTCGGCGCCGGATTGGACACTCTCGCTTACCGGCTGGCACGAGTAACCCGCATCCCGATCTTCGAGGTCGACCAGCCCGAGAACGTCGCGCGTAAGACCGCAGCCGTGAAACGGGCACTCGGCACGCCGCCCAGTTCAGTTCGGTTGGTGCCGCTGGACTTCGAACGCGACGACGTGCTCACCGCGTTGACCGAGCATGGATACCGCCCGGAGAGCCGGACCATTTTCGTATGGGAAGCCGTCACCCAATATCTGACTGCCGAAGCCGTGCACGCCACGTTGACACGTCTTCGATCGGCGCCAACAGGGAGCCGACTCGTGTTCACCTATGTCCGAAGAGATTTCATCGACGGGATCAACCTTTACGGCGCGGAAGCCCTGTACCGCAGATTTGTCCAGCGGCAACAGTTGTGGCATTTCGGATTACCGCCGCAGGAGGTTGCCACGTTTTTGGCCGGGCACGGCTGGCAACTCTCCGAGCAAGCCGGACCGGATCTGATCATGCAGCGCTACATCGAACCGACCGGCCGTCACCTCACCACGTCGCCGATCGAATGGACGGCATATGCCGAGAAAGCGTAGACCTGACGCGTCCCGACACGCCGTGACGTGGGCGTTCCCACGTCACGGTCGTTGGCAGGGTCATACTCCAAACGTGGCCAGCGACGAGGCTGTCCCGCTACCGGGAATCCTGCCGGGGGCTGTTGCCGAACCGGCGTACCGCTACCTGTCAGCGCATCAGGCGGCTGTACTCGACGCTGCCACTCGCGGTTTGGATCTCGGCCCGCAGGACGACCCGGACGAGCATCGCGTGATCATCTACGTCGACCGTCTGCTCTCGGTGCTCAACGTCGCGCCGGGCGGGTTGCATGTTGTGGGATCGCTACGACAGCGGGTGGCCGAACTTCGCAATCAATACACCGGCGGGATCGCGCTGCTCGATCAGCTGGCCGGCGGCGATTTCACCACGGCGCCGCCGCTGCGCCAACAACTCATCCTGGCGCGCAGCCAACTGGCCGCGTTTGTCGGCATGCTGTTCGGCCACATCATCGAAGCGATGGGCCTGCTCGACACTGAGGTCAGATTTCGATAACGGTCGGTACGATCATCGGTTGGCGGCGATAGGTCTCCCCCACCCACTTGCCGACAATGCGCCGGACAGCCTGCGCGATCCGCGCTGGATCGGTGACATGCTGTGCCGCAAGTGATTCCAGCTCTGCTTCGACCTTGATGACGGCAGGCTCCAACGCCTTCGGGTCCTCGGAGAAGCCGCGTGAATACAGCACCGGCCGCGCCGCGGGCGCTCCGGTCTCGCGCCGCACCACCACGGTGATCGCGATGAAACCCGAGGACAGGATCAGCCGTTCGCCCAACGTGGTGTCGCCAACGTCCCCGGTGATCAACCCGTCGACGAACATCTTGCCGACCGGCACCGCGCCGGCGATACTCACCGCTCCGCCGACCAGGTCGACGCTGACGCCGTTCTCTGCCACCACGATCGACTCTTCTGGCACACCGGTGCTCGCGGCGAGTTTGGCGTTCGCGCGCAGCATCCGCCACGTGCCGTGCACCGGCATCACGTTGCGCGGCCGGATCCCGTTGTAGAGGAATAGCAGCTCACCGGAGTAGGCATGACCCGAAACATGCACTCGAGCTTGCTGATTGGTGACGACCCGTGCTCCGATCTTGGCCAGCTCATCGATGACGCCGTAAACCGCTTCCTCGTTGCCCGGTATCAACGATGACGACAAGATGATCAGGTCTCCCGACGTCAGCGTGATGCTGCGATGCTCGCCGCGCGACATCCGCGACAGCGCCGCCATCGGCTCGCCCTGTGTTCCGGTGGTGATCAGCACCACCTGGTCGGCCGGCATCATCTCCGCGGCACCGATTTCAACCAGGTCGGAATCATCGACCTGCAGAAATCCCAGGTCGCGCGCTATTCCCATGTTGCGCACCATAGAGCGCCCCACGAAGGACACTCGACGGCCCAATGCCGTTGCGGCATCGATGATCTGCTGCACCCGATCCACGTTGGAGGCAAAACAGGCGACGATGACGCGGCCGTCCGCACCGCGGATCAGCCGGTGCAACGTCGGACCGATTTCACTCTCCGACGGCCCGACGCCGGGGATCTCGGCGTTGGTGGAGTCGCACAGGAACAGATCTACTCCGGAGTCCCCGAGCCTGGACATGCCCGGCAAATCGGTGGGCCGGCGGTCGAGTGGCAGCTGGTCGAGCTTGATGTCGCCGGTGTGCAACACAGTTCCGGCACCCGAGCGCACCGCAATGGCCAGCGCGTCGGGAATGGAGTGGTTGACCGCGAAGTACTCGCACTCGAATACGCCGTGCGTGCTGCGCATTCCTTCGGCGACTTGAATGAACACCGGCTTGACCCGGTGTTCACGACATTTCGCGGCGACCAGGGCCAAGGTGAACTTCGAGCCGACGACCGGAATGTCAGGACGTAGCTTGAGCAGGAACGGAATCGCCCCGATGTGGTCTTCGTGCGCATGGGTGAGAACGAGCGCCTCGACGTCGTCGAGTCGGTGCTCGATGTGCCGCAGGTCGGGCAGGATCAGGTCGACGCCGGGCTCGTCGTGGGTGGGGAACATCACCCCGCAGTCGATGATCAGCAAGCGGCCCAGATGCTCGAAAACGGTCATGTTGCGGCCGATTTCGCTGATTCCGCCCAGCGCTGTCACCCGCAGACCGCCCTTGGCCAACGGACCTGGCGGCTGGAGGTCTACATCCACCGGTTCACCTGAGCACCGAGGCTGCGCGCATGTCGGCGGCCAGCGCGTCGAGTTGCTCGGCCGTCGCGGCCATCTGCGGCAGCCGCGGGTCACCGACCTCGATGCCCTGCAGTCGTAGTCCTGCTTTCGACATGGTCACGCCTCCGAGTCGACTCATAGCGTTCGACAGCGGGGCGATCGCCACATTGATCTTGCGTGCGGTGGTGTGATCTCCAGAAGCGAAGGCAGTTATCAAGTCTCGTAGCTGGCCGGGTGCCAGATGCGAGATGACGCTGATAAATCCGGTGGCGCCCATCGCCAACCACGGCAAATTCAGCGCGTCGTCGCCGGAGTAATAGACCAGGCCCGACTCGGCCATCAGCTGCGTGCCGGCGTGTAGGTCGCCCTTGGCGTCTTTGACCCCGACGATGTTCGGGTGGGCGGACAGCGCGCGCAGCGTGTCGTACTCGATCGGTACCACCGAGCGCGGCGGAATGTCGTAGAGCAGCACCGGCAACGGTGTCGCGTCGGCGACCGCGGTGAAGTGCGCGAGCAACCCGGCCTGCGGTGGCCGCGAGTAGTAAGGCGTGACCACCAGAAGACCGTGCGCTCCCTCGGCGGCGCTGGCCCTCGCCAAATGGACGCTGTGTGCGGTGTCGTAGCTGCCCGCACCGGCGATGACGCGGGCTCTGTCACCGACGGCCTCGAGGACGGTCCGCAGCAGCGCGAGCTTCTCGGCGTCGGTGGTGGTCGGCGATTCGCCGGTGGTTCCGGATATCACCAGACCGTCGCAACCGGCGTCGACCAGGTGTGTCGCCAATCGGGCCGCGGCCGGAAGGTCCAGGGAGCCGTCCGGGGCGAACGGCGTCACCATGGCGGTCAGTAGCGTGCCCAAGCGCGTGTAAACGTCGAATCCGCCGGTGCTCACGGACCCAAGGTTACCTGGCGGTACCAAACCCATTTGCCCCTGCAGCGCTGTTTGCTCAGGCCTCGGTGGCCAGCGGACTTGTCGCCACCTCGGTGCCATCCGCCAGCGCGGCGATCTCGAAGTCGCTGAACACCGCCGGCGCGACGCCGACCAGCAACCGCAGGCATGCGATGGCCAGCCGCCGAATCTCGATATCGGCGTGTTCGCTGGCTCGCATCGCGATGAAGTGCCGCCACGCACGATAGTTGCCGGTGACCACGATGCGGGTCTCGGTGGCATTCGGTAGTACGGCCCGCGCGGCCTGCCGGGCCTGTTTGCGGCGCAGTACCGCATTGGGTTGACCCGCGAACTTGGCTTCGAGCTTGTCCAGTAATTCTGCGTAGGTGGCGCGGCTGGCGTCGGCGGCCTCGGCGAGGATGCCTTGCAATTCCTCGTCGTCTTCGATGCCCGGCGGCACGACGATCTGTGACTCGTTTTCGGGCACGTACCGCTGCGACAGTTGCGAGTAGGAGAAGTGGCGGTGGCGGATCAACTCGTGGGTGCATGATCGCGAGATTCCGGTGATGTAGAACGAGATACTGGCGTGCTCGAGCACCGAGAAATGACCGACGTCGATGATGTGCCGCAGGTAGCCGGCATTGGTCGCGGTCTTGGGGTTGGGCTTGGACCAGCTCTGGTAGCAGGCGCGGCCGGCGAACTCGACCAGCGCCTCGCCGCCCTCGGCGTCGGTGTCCCACTCCACGCCGGGCGGCGTGATGAAGTCGGTCTT
>CBAAAS010000272.1:0-5119 GCA_964658855.1 uncultured Mycobacterium sp. | reverse complement strand
GGGGGCGATTGATGCGATGGCTGATCGCCGCTGCCGTTAGCTTGTTGACCACCGCCTTTGTCGGCCTGTCGGCGGTGGGTGGCTGGTTCTACTGGGAACGTGTGCAGACGCATGGCGAGGAATCCGCACGCGCGACGCTGCCGCCACAGGCCACCAAGGACGTCCCGAAAGTGCTCGGCTATGACTACCAGACGGTCGAGCGCAGCATGGATGACGCCTATCCGCTTCTGACGCCCGCGTATCGCGACGTGTTCAAAAAGCAGGTGAATAAGGACATCATCCCGGAGGCCCGCAAGAGGCAAGTGGTCAGTCAGGTCGATATATCCGGTGCGGGAGTCATGTCCGCCAAACGGGACTCAGCGTCGGTGTTGGTGTACGTGAACTCGATCTGGACTGACAGCTCGAAAGAGCCTGTCTACAAAGGTAGTCGGGTGAGGGTCGACTACCAGCGGATCGGCGGCAAGTGGTTGATCAACTTCATCACGCCGATCTAGCCGGTCTATCGCATCAGCGGCATTGCCCGATCTCGTTGCAGTTCAACGGGTAACGGTCCACCGGAGCGGACAACGGACCCTGAAAGGCCAGGGAGAACGGCGTTTTCGTCATTGCGGGCTGCAGGCCGCAGACGTCGCTGTGGATGCTGGTGTGCGTGCCTGTGAGCGACACATCGTCGAACGCATAGGTATCCGTCGAGGGTGCGGTGCTGCCGTCCGGGCACGAGACGCCGTTGGACTTGCCCACTTGAAAGGTCCACTGGTCGCTGGTCAATCGGGCCCGGCCGACGAAGTTCGCCATCTTCTCCGAGCGGCTGATCACCCGGGCAGTGGTGCTGCTGACGTTCAACGCGCAAAGGTCCGCGGCGATCACGGGGTCGGTGAAATCGGGGATCGCGCGCTGCCGGGACGGCGCATCGCACAGCGCGGCGATCTTCCACGTCGTGGTGGGCACTCCGGCCTCGGTGAAGCTGTACATGCCGTCTGCCGGCGGGCCGAGCGCCTGTGCGGGGATCGACGTACCCACAGCGACGAGTGTCATGGCTGCGGCGGCGGCCAGGCCGCGCGAGATGATCACCTGCGGGCTCCCTTCCGGCTTAGGGGTACCTCCCGCGTGCGGGGAGTGCATCGAGTATCGCAGTGCGCCAAGGGCGGCACCACGGATTCAGCTGTTTGACGGATGTCCCACGGACAGCGCATCGAGGAATGACTTGGCCCACCGGTCGACGTCGTGGACGAGTACCTGACGCCGCAGGGCCCGCATCCGGCGCCGTCCCTCGTCTTGGGGCTGGTTGATCGCGGCCTCGATCGCGTCTTTGACACCCTCGAGGTCGTGCGGGTTGACCAGGTAGGCCTGCGTGAGTTCGGCTGCGGCGCCGGTGAATTCGCTGAGCACCAGGGCGCCGCCCAGATCGCTGCGGCACGCGACGTATTCCTTGGCCACCAGATTCATCCCGTCCCGCAACGGCGTCACCACCATGACGTCGCTGGCCACGAAGAAGGCGATCAGCTCGTCGCGGGGGACCGGGCGATGCAGGTAGTGCACCACCGGACGGCCGACCTCGCCGTATTCACCGTTGATATGACCGACTTGGCGCTCGATCTCCTCGCGCAGCTTCTGGTAGCTCTCGACCCGTTCGCGGCTGGGGGTGGCGAGCTGGACCAGGACGGCGTCGTCACCCTTGACGCGGCCTTCGGCGAGCAACTCGGCGAGTGCATTAAGTCGCACGTCGATGCCCTTGGTGTAGTCCAACCGGTCGACGCCGAGCAGCACCTTGCGCGGATTCCCGACCTCGGCACGGATTTCTTTTGCCCGCCCGCGGATGCTGCGGCCGCGCGCCTTCTGGTCGAGCTCAGTCGAGTCGATGGAGATCGGGAACGCACCCACCCGCACCGTGCGGTCGTCGAGCTGTACCTCACCGAACTTCGACCGCACCCCGACCGAACCCCGGGAGGTGCTCGCGCCGAGCAGGCGTCGTGCCAGAAAAAGGAAGTTCTGCGCACCGCCGGCCAGATGGAAGCCGACCAAATCCGCGCCCAACAGGCCCTTCACGATCTCGGTGCGCCAGGGCATCTGCATGAACAGCTCGACGGGCGGGAACGGTATGTGCAGAAAAAACCCGATCGTCAGATCGGGTCGGAGTTCGCGCAGCATCGCGGGGACCAGTTGCAGCTGATAGTCCTGCACCCAGACGATCGCGCCCTTGGCTGCGGCGCGTGCCGTCGCCTCGGCGAACCGCCGGTTGACGTCGACGTACCGGTCCCACCATTCCCGGTGGTAGATCGGTTTGACGATGACGTCGTGGTACAGCGGCCACAGCGCGGCGTTGGAGAAACCCTCGTAATACTCTTCGACGTCGGCGGCCGACAGCCGCACCGGGTATAGCCGGAGGTCGTCATTGTCGATGGGCTCGTCTTCGACATCCACGTCGTCGTCGACGACCCCGGGCCACCCGATCCAGGCGCCGCGACGGCGGCGCAGCAGCGGCTCCAGCGCGGTGACCAGGCCGCCCGGGCTGCGTTTCCAGGTGGTGGTGCCGTCGGGCAATCGCTCCATGTCGATCGGCAGCCGGTTGGCGACAACGACGAAGTCGGACACACCGGAGGGAGGGCCCTTCGAGCCCTTGCCTCCCGCGCGGGGCACTTACACCTCGATCTTGGCGGGTCCAATACCAAGCATCGACATGAACACGCGACACTCGTCGGCGTCCTCGGCGTAGGCCGCTACGACACGCCGAGCCTGGGTGGCAGTGTCGTCGGCCAAGGGCTCGACGTCATCGATTTCATGGGTTTCAGATTTGGCGGGCATGTCTTAACTGTAGGCGAAGTGCGTAAACAGTCGTATGAGTTGCCCAACCCCGCGGCAAAAGCGTTACGGCCTAATCGTAATGTGTAACTTCCCTGGAAGATCAGGCACAGCACCATCAGGCACAGCCAAGGCGAATGAGGTGGCCAATGTCAGTCCCCAGCGAGTTGGTGGCTTACGAGACGCTCGACGAGGGCCGGATCGCCCGAATCTGGCTGAACCGCCCTGAGGCCCACAACGCTCAGAGCCGCGGTTTGCTCGAAGAACTCGACGGGGCGTTCCTGCGTGCCGAGGCCGATGACGCCGTCCGGGTGGTGATCCTGGCCGCCCGCGGTAGGAACTTCTCCGCCGGCCACGACCTCGGCTCGGAGTTGGCGCTGGCGGAGCGGGCTCCCGGGGAAAAGCAGCTTGCGAGCTTTCGGGGCAATGGCGGCACTCGCGAAGCCGTGATGGAAAAGGTCTACCTACAGGAGTGGCACTACTTCTTTCAGAACACCTGCCGCTGGCGCGATCTGCGCAAGATCACCATTGCCCAGGTGCAGGGCAACGCCATCTCGGCGGCTCTGATGCTGATCTGGGCGTGCGATCTGATCGTGGCCGCCGACAACGCAAAGTTCAGCGATGTGGTGGGCGTGCGGATGGGTATGCCTGGGGTCGAATACTACGCTCACCCTTGGGAATTCGGCCCACGGAAGGCCAAAGAGCTTCTGCTGACCGGTGATTCGCTGGATGCCGACGAGGCCTACCGGCTCGGAATGGTATCCAAGGTTTTCCCGGCCGACGACCTGGCGGACAAGACCCTCGAGTTCGCCCGCCGGATCGCCGAGCGGCCGACCATGGCCGCGCTGTTGATCAAGGACTCGGTGAACGCCGCGTCGGACGCGATGGGCTTCACCGAGGCGCTGCGGCACGCCTTCCACATCCACGAGCTGGGGCACGCGCACTGGGCCGCGCACAACGAGAACCGGTACCCCGTTGGACTGCCGCCGGATGTCGAGGATTGGCGCAACCCGAAGCCGACCAAAATCGCTCGCAAGGACATTCCCTAGTCGCAGTAGTTCCGCTGACCAGCCCATGGTTCTATAGCTAGAACCTGTTTCAGTTTCGGTGCGGAGGGGTTGGCATGCAGCTTTCGTTCGAAGACCGGACGTATCTGGTCACTGGTGGCGGCAGCGGAATCGGCAAAGGCGTCGCCGCCGGCCTGGTCGCCTCGGGTGCCTCGGTGATGATCGTCGGCCGCAACGCCGACCGGCTCGCGGCGGCCGTCGAGGAGATCGATGCGGTCAAGGCGAGTGGTGGTGCGATCCGCTACGAGCCCGCCGACGTCACCAACGAAGACGAGGTCACCCGTGCGGTCGAGGCCGCGACGGCATGGCACGGCCGGTTGCACGGCGCCGTGCACTGCGCCGGCGGATCGCTGACCATCGGCCCGCTCACCCAGATGGACTCCGACGCGTGGCGGCGCACCGTCGACTTGAACATCAACGGCAGCATGTACGTGCTCAAGCACTGCGCCCGCGAGCTGGTGCGCGGCGGAGGCGGGTCGTTTGTCGGCATCTCGTCGATCGCCTCCAGCAACACCCACCGCTGGTTCGGCGCCTACGGCGTCACCAAGGCCGGGCTCGACCATCTGATGATGTTGGCTGCCGACGAGCTCGGCCCGTCCTGGGTGCGGGTCAACAGCATCCGCCCCGGCCTGATCCGTACGGACATGGTCGCTCCGATCACCGACTCGCCCGAACTGTCCGAGGACTATCGCTCTTGCACGCCGCTACCTCGGGTCGGTGAGGCCGAGGACATCGCCAACATGGCGATGTTCCTGCTCAGCGATGCCGCGGGCTGGGTCACCGGGCAGGTCATCAACGTCGACGGCGGGCACCTGCTGCGCCGCGGACCGGATTTCAGCGCGATGCTGGAACCGGCATTCGGCGCCGACGGCCTGCGCGGAGTGGTCTGACCTCAGATCTGTCAAACGTGTCCACTGACCGGGACGGTGTGACCTTGTTGGCCGCTAGCCGGTCCACCATGGGAAGTCGCAGCCTAGGACAGGAAGACATCATGGCCCGACGGGTAATCGACAACATCGGCGAGATCGCCGAGCAGCTCCGGGACCAGGGCGCCGAGGCCGAGCGCCTCGGCCGGATGCCCGACGACACCGCCAAGTTGCTCAAAGCGGCCGGCCCGATCAAGCTGCTGCAACCCATGCAGTACGGCGGATTCGAAGCTCACCCAAGGGAATTCGCGGAGACGGTGATGGCCGTGGCTGCGCTCGACGGCGCCGCAGGCTGGGTCTGTGGGGTAGTGGGCGTACACCCGTGGC
>CBAAAS010000271.1:0-5134 GCA_964658855.1 uncultured Mycobacterium sp. | reverse complement strand
AACTGTGGTCGGTAATGAGCTTTCCGTTACGCGCGCGTAACGGGCCATCCGGTCAAACGCTATGGACGCTGTGCCGTTTGAGTCAAACCTCATGTTACGTCGACGTTACGCGGCACCACGTTCTTCTCACGAGTTTGGCCGTAACTGACCTTATGGTGGGGTGATGACCCGCAGCGACCGACCCCCGCGATCCGGCCACGAGTCCGGCGATGCAAACCAGTCGCAGGGGTATCCCGGCCAGTCGTTCGGCCTGCCCGAGCACGGACCCGGGTCGCTGGCCGGCCTGGGCCGCCGGTTGGTGGCATTGATCATCGACTGGTCGATCGCCTACGGCTTGGCACGTCTGACGGTCACCTTTGGTCTGATGACCAGCCAGCAGTTCCTCTATGGCGAGGCCGGAGCCGGTCTCGTGCTGGCGGTCTGGCTGGTGCTCGGTGTGCTTGCCGTGCGGTTATTCCAATTCACCCCAGGGCAATTCGCGCTCGGCCTGCGGGTCGCGTCGGTCGACAAGCGCTTGCTGGTCGGGTTGGGCCGGGCCGCCGCCCGCGGCGCGCTGATCGCGTTCGTCGTACCCGCCCTGTTCGTCGACGTCGACGGACGAGGCATTCAGGACCGGGTGACGGCTACAGCCGTCGTCCGTCGCTGATTTCGGCGCCGCTCCTCCTCAGGACCGCCTGCATCGTCGCTTCGCTAATCAGCGCCGGCGGACGGTCCGCTGGACGCCGCGCATCTTGGCGCCGCCCGGCAGCGGGCCCTTGGGCATCGCAGCGGTTCCGGCCCGCGAACCCAAGGCGCTCAACCGGGACTCCAGCGAGTCGATCTGCTTGACGGTGATGTTGGACGGCAGCTTGGTGAGGTGGCGCTCCAGCTTGGCGAGCGGAACCTCGCCGTCGCCGTTGCCGACGATGATGTCGTAGATCGGGACATCGCCGACCAGGCGCGCGGTGCGCTTCTTTTCCTGAGCGAGTAGCGGTTTGACCCGGCCCGCTGAACCCTCGCCGACCAGGATCACACCGGGCCGGCCGAGTACCCGGTGCACAGCGTCGAAATGCCCGGTGGCCGCGACGCCCGGGGTGACGCGCCACTTGCCACGCAGGTTGTCCAGCGCCCAGGCCGCAGCCCCGGCTTGCCCTTCGGCCTTGCCGTAGACCGACTTCTGCGCGCGCCGGCCGAAGATGATGAACGCCACCAACGCGCCCAGGACGATACCCAGCACCGGCAGCGAGACCATCGACAATCCGCCGGACCACACGCCGATCGCCGCGGCGATGCCGACGATCAGCAGGAACGCCCCGAGCATGTAGGGCAGGAGGCGCTTGTCTTCCTGGCGCTGAACGTTGAACGCCTGCCAGAGTTGGCTGCGGCGATCTTTACTGGCGGCCTTGCGCGCGGCTTTCGCCTCTGCTCGGGCGGCCTTGCTCGGCTTGGCGCCGCGGGGTTTGGCCATAATCGCCAAGAATACTGAAAGCCGGCGTCAGCGCGGCTGTCCGGTCGGCGTCTCGGTCCGGCGTTGGTTGGCCTGTTGGTAGAGCCGGCCGGCGCGGTACGACGATCGGACCAGCGGACCGGCCAACACCCCGGCGAACCCCAGCTGCTCGGCGTACTCCGCGTACTCGACGAACTCCTCGGGGGTCACCCACCGGTCGACCGGGTGATGCCGTGCGGTGGGGCGCAGGTATTGGGTGATGGTGACGATGTCGCAACCTGCCTCGTGCAGGTCGACCAGCGCCGCACGGACCTCATCGGGTGCCTCGCCCATGCCGAGGATGAGGTTGCTCTTGGTGACCAGACCGAAGTCGCGTGCCGCGGTCAGCACGCCGAGGCTGCGCTGATAGGAGAAGGCAGGGCGAATGCGCTTGAAGATGCGCGGAACCGTTTCGAGGTTGTGGGCCAACACTTCTGGCCGAGATTCGAAAACTTCGCGCAGCTGATCGGCGTCACCGTTGAAGTCTGGGATCAACAACTCCACGCCGGTGGACGGGTTGAGCTGTTTAATGGCGCGCACGGTTTCGGCATACAGCCAGGCGCCACCGTCGGGCAGGTCGTCGCGGGCAACACCGGTGACCGTGGAGTACCGCAGGCTCATCGCCTGGACGCTCTCGGCGACCCGTCGCGGTTCGTCGCGGTCCAGCGGACTGGGCTTACCGGTGTCGATCTGGCAGAAGTCACACCGGCGGCTGCACACCTCGCCGCCGATCAGGAAGGTGGCCTCGCGGTCTTCCCAGCATTCGTAGATGTTGGGGCAGCCGGCTTCCTCGCACACGGTGTGCAGACCCTCGCGGCGGACCAGCTTCTTCAGCTCGGTGTACTCGGGCCCCATCCGCAGCCGTGTCTTGATCCACGGTGGCTTTCTCTCGATCGGGGTCTCTGCATTGCGCACTTCCAGGCGCAGCAGTTTCCGACCTTCGGGGGTAACGGTCACAACGACGATGTTACGCGGGCGGCGGTGCGCTAGCCCTCCGGCGAGGATGCCCGCGCAGCGGCGGGCTGAGGTGCCGACCCAGTCGTCAGATGGACTGCCAACCGGCCGTCCAGGGCGTCGCACACCGCGTCGGCCACCGCCGCGCGGACGTCGTCGACCCCGACCCGGTAGCCCAATTCGGCCGACAGCGATGTCACGCCGGCATCGGTGATGCCGCACGGAATGATCGTCGCGAACGCGTTGAGGTCGCAGTCGCAGTTGAGGGCGAAGCCGTGCAGCGTGGTTGACCGCGATACCCGTACGCCGATAGCGCCGACTTTGCGTGCGGGGCGCCCGTCGCCGGCCGGCAGCCACACGCCGGAGCGGCCGTCGATGCGTCCCACTTGCAGGCCCACACCAGTGCAGACTTTGATCAAGGCTTCTTCGATGCGCCGGACGTAATTGACGACATCGAGCGGCTCGGCCAGCCCGATGATCGGATAGCCGACGAGCTGGCCCGGCCCATGCCAGGTGATCTTGCCGCCGCGGTCGGTATCGACGACCGGAATGTCGTCGGTCGGCCGCTCCTCAGCGGCGGTGCGCCGTCCCGCGGTGTAGACGGACGGGTGTTCCAGCAGCAACAACGAATCGGTGCCCCCGCCCGCTCGGGCATCGGCCAGTTCCCGCTGCAACTGCCAGCCGACGCGATAGTCGACGGTGTCCATCTGACGGACGTCGATGGACTCCACACTCGAGCGGATGGAACTCACCGTTCCGACGCTACAACGAGAACCTGGCGGCAATCTGGCAGGCGTTAGGCGACGTCTCGCGTCGCGGTGGCGTAGCTGAGCGCCTCACCGACGGTGTTGTGGTGAAAGTCGAATCCGGCCCGCTCCAAGGCGCCTGGAATGGCGCGTTGGCCGCTCAGCAGCGTCTCGTCGGCGAACTCACCGAGCGTGGCGCGGATGGCGAAGCCGGGCACCATCAAAGGGGTAGGCCGGTTCAGGGCCCGGCCCAGCGCCGCGGTGAACTCGGCGTTGGTGACCGGCGCCGGACCGGTGAGGTTCACCGGTCCGGACAATCCCGCGTCGCAGATCGCGAACTGTAGAGCCCGGACGGTGTCCTCCAAGCTGATCCACGACATGTATTGGCGTCCGCTGCCCAGTCGGACGCCGAGGCCCACCGAGAACAGCGGTCGCAACTGGCGCATCGCGCCGCCCGCGGCGGCCAGCACGACGCCGGTTCGGGCAAGTACCACCCGTGCGCCGGCATCCCGTGCAGGCGCGGTGACAGCTTCCCAGTCCGTGCAGAGCTGGGCCAGGAAACCCTTTCCCGCCGAGGCGGTTTCGTCGACCGTGCGATCCTTGGTGTTGCCGTAATAGCCGACCGCGCTGGCGTTGATGAGCACGCCGACGCCGGCGTCGGCGACGGCGGTGGACAACACCTCGGTCGGGGTGATGCGGCTGTCGCGCAGGGTCTGCTTGAAGGCTCCCGACCAGCGACGCCGCCCGATGTTGATGCCGCACATGTTGACCACGGCATCGACACCGCTGAGAGCACCGGCGTCGAGTTCTCCGCTGTCGGGATCCCAATGCAGTTCGCCGGCGTTGGCCGGTGCCCGGCGCACGATGCGCAAAACCTGGTAGTCGGCGATGCGTAGGGCCGTGACCAGGGCCGAGCCGATAAGGCCCGACGAGCCCGCGACTGCGACGGTAGTGGTCACAAGTCGAGCCTTCCTAAAGACCTAAGTCGGCCTCGAAGGCGCCTTCTTCGAGCCGATGTCTGATGGTGGTCAGGAATCGTCCGGCGTCGGCGCCGTCGACCAACCGGTGGTCGTAGGTCAGCGGCAGGTAGCAGATGGACCGCACGCCGATCGATTCGTTGCCGGTCTCATCAACGACGACCCGGGGCCGTTTGACGATCGCGCCGGTACCCAACATCGCAGCCTGCGGCGGCACCAGGATCGGCGTGTCGAACAGCGCGCCCTGGCTGCCGATGTTGGTGATGGTGAAGGTGCCGCCGGACAGCTCGTCGGGCCTGAGGTCACCCGAGCGGGCGCGCGCGGCGATGTCGGCGATTGCGCGCGCCAACCCGGCCAGCGACAGGTCGCCGGCGTTGTGAATGACCGGAGAGAGCAGGCCCTGCTCGGTGTCGACTGCGAAACCGAGATGCTCGGCGTCGTAGTAGGTGATTTCCTTGGAGTCTTCGTTGTAGCTGGCGTTGATGTTCGGGTGGACCTTCAGCGCGTCGATCGCGGCGCGGGCGATGAACGGCAGGAACGTCAGGTTCACGCCCTCACGTTCGGCGAACGCGTTCTTGGTCTTCGCTCGCAACCCGACGATCCGAGTCATGTCGACCTCGTGGGTCTGGGTGAGCTGCGCGGTCGCCTGCAGCGACTCCCGGGTCTTTTTCGCCGTGATCTGGCGAATCCGGGTGGCCTTCTGAGTGGTTCCGCGCAGGTGCGCCAGCGCGGGTGCGGGCGCCGGTGCGCTCGGCTTGGCGGGGGCGTGCGCGGCAGGTGCGGGCGGCTGGGCCGGCGGCGCCGTCGCGGCTTGTTCTTTTTGGGCCTTTTGATCAGCGGCGGCCAGTACATCCTGTTTGCGAATGCGTCCGCCGACTCCGGTACCAGTCAGCGAGCCGAGGTCAACGTTGTTCTCGGCGGCCAGCTTTCGCACCAGGGGAGTGACATACGGGGAGCCGTCGCCTGACGGCGCGGCCACGGCGGCCGGTGCG
>CBAAAS010000270.1:0-5139 GCA_964658855.1 uncultured Mycobacterium sp. | reverse complement strand
CTCGAAAGAGTCAAAGTACGTCAGGTAGAAGAAGTTTCGCACCCAACGGTCGATGCCGAGCAGGTTGAAAGGGGTCGGTGAGATGAAGTACAGCGGCACGGTGTTGGTGTGAAAGAACGCGCGGATGTCAGAAAGCCCGTTCAACATCCGGCGCGACTCGGGCGCAGGCCCACCTGCGTGCACGATTACGCCGGCCCCGATGACGTCGATGCCTGAATCCGGCGCAAGAACCGCGGCGCGTGCTGGGGCGCTGCGGGCAGCGCGGCGGCGTTGTAACGACATACGTCCATTTCGCCAGTGTGCGCCGTGTCCAAGGCCCTGTCGATGTGTGGAATACCTCAGCGATGCTCGGATTTCGCCGATCTGCCTGGAATGGCTTGCCCGCAGCTCATGGTGACGCAACCGAGGCGACGGCAGTGGGCCTGGGGTAACTGGTCGCGCCGCCAATTGCCTTCGGATGCGGGATCCCGCCATGGCTGAAGCGCGCGGCGCAACGCTGGATGCGGTGTTGGCGTCCGCGCAAACGACGCGGCGGCTCGCCGGCGAGTCGGCTCGGGTCGGCATAAAACATCTTCTTGGTGATTTCAACGAGGATGAGATATCCGATGGTGAGCAAGACCAGGGCGCTGTAGAACTCCCAGGGCAGGGTGGTGAACCCCAGAGCCCGCGCGACCGGGGACACCGTCAGCAGAACTCCGATCACGATCACGGTCAGCGTCGTAAGTATCAGCGCCCCGCTCGGTCTGCTGCGGAAAAAAGGCACCCTTCGGGTTCGGATCGCGAAAATGATCAGCGTTTGGGTAGCAAGGGATTCCACGAACCAGCCGGTGCGGAACTCAACCGGCCCGGCCTGCAGCACCCCGAGCATCAGTCCAAACGTCAAGAAGTCGAACAGCGAACTGATCGGGCCGAAGGTCAGCATGAACTTGCGGATGAACGCGATATCCCAATGCGAGGGCGCACGCAGCTGTTCCTCATCCACACGGTCAGTGGGGATCGCAAGTTGCGAGCTGTCGTAGAGCAGGTTGTTCAGCAGGATCTGACTCGGCAACATCGGCAGAAACGACAAAACGGCTGAGGCGGCGGCGGCACTGAACATGTTGCCGAAGTTGCTCGACGTACCCATCAGCACATATTTGATCGTGTTGCCGAAGATCCGCCGCCCCTCGGCCACGCCATCCGCAAGGACCCCGAGGTCTTTCTCCAAGAGCACAACGTCCGCGGCGTCCTTCGCTACGTCGGCAGCTGTGTCAACGGAAATCCCCACATCGGCCGCGTGCAGGGCGAGGGCGTCGTTGACTCCGTCGCCCAAGAATCCGACCGACCGTCCAGTGCGTCGTGCCGCCACAATCAGACGAGCCTTCTGCTCCGGGGATATCCGGGCGAAGATCGTGTTGTCGCGCGTCGCGGTCTCGAAATCCGTGGCATCGAGCGACTCGAGTTCGGCCCCGACGACCGTGCCCTTCGATGCCAATCCCAAATCCCCACAGACCTTTTCAGCCACCTTCGCATTGTCGCCGGTGGCAACTTTGACCTCGATACCCATCGCCATCAACCGGGCCAGCGACCCTCGGGCAGCGGACTTCGGTTCGTCGGCAAAGACCAGAAATCCCAGCAAGGTAAGGCCGCTTTCATCGGCACCGGTAATCGCCGTGAGACGCGGCGCCGACCTGTTGGCGACCGCCACCACCCGGCGACCTTGAGCGAACAATGCGTCCAGAACCGCCGCTGCGCCGCTGGGCACCGACACACAGCGGGCGATCACTTGCTCAGGCGCACCTTTGACCACCAAGATCCGCTCGCCGTCGTCGTCGATCAGCGCGGAGGTCGCGCGGCGTTCGTGATCGAAAGGGAGGGTGGCGATCCGATGAAATCCGTTGGTAGTCAGTCGTTGCGAATCGGGATATTCCGCTAGCGCCGCATCCATCGGGTTGGCGCTCACACCTGAATCTCCGCAGTCGGTGTCGGTGGCGAGCAAGCCCGCGCGGATCACGGCGTCGGAGTGCGCGCCATCGACGGCGATCCCGTCCACCAGGTGGATACGCCCCTGGGTAAGCGTCCCCGTCTTATCGGTGAACAGCACGTCGATGTCACCGAGGTCTTCGATGCACACCAATCGCTTGACGAGGACCTTCAGCTTGGCTAGCCGCCTCGATCCGGCGGCCAGGCTGGTGCTGACCACCGCGGGTAACAGCTGAGGCGTGATACCGACTGCGATCGCCAGCGCGAACAGCATCGACTGAATCAGCGGCCTGCCCAGCAGGATGTTGACGACGAGGATGAAGGCAGTCAATGAGAGCGCGACCCACAGCAGCAGATAGGAGAATCGGCGCAAGCCCACCTGGAAGCCCGTCTCGGGGTGGCGCTCCCCCAGACCGGCGGCAATCCGGCCGAACTCCGCATGTACTCCGGTGGCGTACACGACGCCGACGCCGCCGCCGGCGCTGACGACGGTCCCCATGAAGGCCAGATCGGTCGAATCTGTCAGCGCACCAGCGTGTGTCACTTCGGTCGGCCACTTCTCGGCGGCCGTCGATTCCCCCGAGAGAATGCTCTCGTCGCATTCCAAACCCGTGACGCCGGTCAGCCGTACGTCTGCGGGTACGGTCTCCCCGAGCGCGAGCCTGATAACGTCGCCGATCACGAGATCGACGACGTCGATTTTGATGAATGCACCGTCGCGACGCACCAGGGCCGTGTGGTGGACGCTGGAATGCAGTGCAGCGGTGGCGCGTTCGGCACGGTATTCATTGACGAAGCCGAGCGCGATGCTCGCGATGAGGATAGCGCCGATGATGCCTGCCTGGGTGCTGTCGCCGAGAAAGAACGATAGCGCCGCGGTCGAGGCCAGCAACAGCAGGAGTGCGCTGCGCAATTGACGTACGAGGACGGCGATTGCGCTCACTTGATGGGCGCGCAGAGCGTTAGGTCCATCGCGGAGTAGGCGGAACGCAGCCTGCGAGCTGGTCAATCCATCCGACGATGCCTCGAGCCATTCCAGTACCTCGGGCACCGTTGCCGCTGAGACCGAGGCGGCAGTAAGCGGTGTAGTCACACTGCTGGGTTCCAGGACCAATTGCGAACTTCGTCCAGATCTTGGCCGTGGATATCGATGTAGCGGGTGTGTGCGACGAGTTTGTCGGCCATGGCCTGTTTGACGTAGTCACCGGTCCCGCCCAGCGACGGTAGTCGGTCGATGACGTCACCGACGAGGTGGAAGCGGTCGAGTTTGTTCTGCACCCGCATATCGAATTCGGTTGTGATGGTGCCCTCTTCGATGTAACCGCGGACGTGCAGATTGCGGTTGGTGCGTCGATACGTGAGTCGATGAACCAGGCTCGGGTAGCCGTGAAACGCGAAGATGATGTGTTTGTCAGTCGTGAACAATGCATCATAGTCGCGGTCGCTGAGACCGTGAGGGTGCTCACTGGCGGATTGCAGTTTCATCAGATCGACCACATTGACGACCCGGATCTTCAACTGGGGCAACCGTTCCCGCAGAATTGACACTGCGGCCAGCACTTCGAGGGTGGGGGTATCGCCGCAGCAGGCCAGCACGACATCGGGTTCGGCGCCACCATCGTTGCCGGCCCATTCCCAAATACCGATGCCCTCGGTGCAGTGCACCTCGGCTTCTTCGATGTTCAGCCATTGCGGCATCGTGCGCTTGCCGGCGACGATCACGTTCACGTAGTGGCGGCTGCGCAGGCAGTGATCAGTCACCGACAGCAGACAATTGGCGTCCGGCGGCAGATAGATGCGAACGATGTCGGCTTTCTTATTGACCACGTGGTCGAGGAAGCCAGGGTCCTGGTGGGTAAAGCCGTTGTGGTCTTGCTGCCACACGTGCGATGCCAGCAGGTAGTTCAGCGACGCGATGTCGCGGCGCCAGGGCAGTTGGGCAGTCACCTTGAGCCACTTGGCGTGCTGGTTGAACATGGAGTCCACGATGTGGATGAATGCTTCGTAGCAGTTGAACAGGCCGTGCCGTCCGGTGAGAAGGTAGCCCTCCAACCAGCCTTCGCTCTGATGCTCACTGAGCATCGAATCCAGCACTCGTCCTGTGCGGCCTAGGAATTGGTCGCTGGTGACCGTGTCGGCTTCCCATTGCCGGTCGGTCACCTCAAAGACTGCGCCGAGCATGTTGGACAAGGTTTCGTCGGGTCCGAAGAGCCGGAAGTTGCGCTGCTGGTCGTTGCGCAGAATGACATCACGCAGGAAGGCGCCCAGCACCCGGGTGTCTTCGGCATTCACTGCCCCGGGAGCGGACACGGCGACTGCGTGGACGCGGTAGTCCGGCATCACCAGCTCATGCCGGATCCCGGGATTGGTATGGGGGTTGGCGCCCATCCGTCGCGACCCCGTTGGGGCCAGCGCAGCCAACTCCGGCAGCAGTCGCCCGTTGTGATCGAACAATTCGTCGGGCCGGTAGCTGCGCATCCATTCGTCGAGCTGGGCGACATGTTCGGGATGGGCCGCGTCCACGAGCAGCGGCACCTGGTGCGAGCGGAACGTTCCCTCGATTTGGAGCCCGTCCACGACTTTCGGTCCGGTCCAGCCTTTCGGAGAGCGCAGCACGATCATCGGCCATCGGGGGCGGGTGACCGCGGCCGCTGTGCGCGCGGCGCGCTGGATGGCGCCGATGGTCTCGATGGTCTCGTCGAGCACGGTTGCCATGCGTTCGTGCATGTCCTGGGGATTGTCACCTTCGACGTAGCGCGGATCCCATCCGCAGCCGCGCAGGTACTGGTCCAGCTCGTGGGGGTCGATGCGGGCCAGCACCGTGGGGTTGCTGATCTTGTAACCGTTCAGATGCAGGATCGGCAGCACGGCCCCATCCCCGACGGGATCAAGGAACTTGTTGGAATGCCACGCAGTGGCCAACGGGCCCGTCTCAGCTTCTCCGTCACCGATGACGCAGGCCACGATCAGCTCGGGGTTGTCGAATGCCGCGCCGAATGCGTGGCTCAGTGAGTAACCGAGTTCCCCGCCTTCGTGGATCGATCCCGGCGTGCTTGGTGCCACGTGGCTGGAAATGCCTCCAGGAAAGGAGAATTGGGTGAAGAGTCTCTTCATCCCGGCCTCGTCTTGGCTGACTTCGGGGTAGATCTCGGAGTACGTGCCCTCGAGGTAGGTGTT
>CBAAAS010000269.1:0-5143 GCA_964658855.1 uncultured Mycobacterium sp. | reverse complement strand
AAGAGTTCTTCCACACCTTCAATACGCTGCACAACGCCAACAAGCAGATCGTCATTTCCTCCGACCGGCCGCCGAAACAGCTTGCGACACTTGAAGATCGGCTTCGTACCCGGTTCGAGTGGGGTCTGATCACCGACGTTCAGCCACCTGAGTTGGAAACCCGAATCGCCATTTTGCGCAAGAAAGCGCAGATGGAGCGGCTCAACGTGCCCGACGATGTGCTCGAGCTGATTGCCAGCAGCATCGAACGCAACATCCGTGAGTTAGAGGGCGCGCTGATCCGCGTCACCGCGTTCGCCTCACTGAATAAAGCACCGATCGACAAATCCCTGGCCGAAATCGTCTTACGCGACCTGATCGCCGACGCCAGCACCATGCAGATCAGCGCCGCCACGATCATGGCCGCCACCGCGGAATACTTCGACACCACGGTCGAGGAGCTACGTGGCCCCGGCAAGACCCGGGCACTGGCCCAGTCGCGACAGATCGCCATGTATTTGACCCGCGAGTTGACCGACTTGTCCCTGCCCAAGATCGGGCAGGCGTTCGGCCGGGACCACACCACGGTGATGTACGCGCAGAAGAAAATCCTCTCCGAAATGGCCGAGCGCCGTGAGATCTTCGATCACGTCAAAGAGCTCACCACCCGGATCCGCCACCGCTCCAAGCGCTGACCGTCGCCGGCTCGCCGAGTCGAGTGGTGAGGCTATTGCATCAAATTCAGGGCGAGTGACTGCGTAACTGACCACCCGCCCACTTTGATGCGGCTGAAATTTCAAAAAACTTCCACCCCGTCGGTACCTTCTGTCACAGGCACAGGCTGTGCATACCGCTGTGCGCAAACTGCTCACACTCACCGTGCAAACGCCGGGCCCGTGCACAGGCCCCACCGATCCCCAGATCGCTGCACACAAACCACACAGTCCATCCGCGCGTCATGCACAACCCGGTCGGTACCTCCAGCAGCGCAGACAGCATGCTGTCCCCAGCTTGCACAGGCCTTATTACTAATATTGAAATCACTACAAAGTTTCTTCTTTAGAAACAAGTGTTGGGGACGACCCTTTCCACACCCCGGAATCCGGGCTCGAAAGACCCGAGTGTCACTGATTCCGATTAGCTTTCAAGATGGCCTCCGACGCTCTACGGTTGTGGTTCGACAGCCGGATCGGCGGTCGGAACGGATTGCGGGCGCAGGCGTCCGTCGGCGGGGACCGCGCCTCACACGGGGTGGAGCCGCTGAAGTTAGCCTTGCTGTTCGAGGTGATGAAGGGACCCAATGGACGTGGCGACGACCACCGTCGGCCTGACCGACTTGAAATTCCGCCTGGTGCGGGATGACTTCGCCGATGCAGTGGCGTGGGTGGCCCGGACTCTGCCGTCCCGCCCGACCGTGCCGGTGCTGGCCGGCGTGTTGCTGACCGGCTCCGACGACGGCCTGACCATCTCCGGATTCGACTACGAGGTTTCCGCTGAGGTTCGCTTGGCAGCCGAAATAGCTTCTCCAGGAACGGCTTTGGTCTCCGGTCGGCTACTCTCCGACATCACCCGGGCACTGCCGAACAAGCCGGTGGACGTTCAGGTCGAGGGCACCCGAGTCTCGTTGGCCTGCGGAAGTGCGAAATTCTCGCTGCCGACGATGGCGGTGGAGGATTACCCGACGCTGCCCACGCTGCCGGATGAAACCGGCGCCCTGTCGGTCGACGTGTTCGCCGAGGCCATCAGTCAGGTCGCCGTCGCCGCCGGCCGCGACGACACGTTGCCGATGCTCACTGGGATCCGGGTTGAAATCTCCGGTCAGTCAGTGGTTTTGGCCGCTACCGACCGTTTCCGGTTGGCGGTTCGCGAGCTGACCTGGTCGGCTGCGTCACCCGACGTGGAGGCCGCGGTCCTGGTACCGGCGAAGACGTTGTCCGAAGCGGCCAAGAGCGGAACCGACGGAGCCGAAGTACATTTGTCGCTCGGCGCCGGGTCCTCGGTGGGCAAAGACGGCCTGCTTGGCATCAGCGGGAATGGAAAGCGGAGCACCACCCGGCTGCTCGATGCGGAGTTCCCGAAGTTCCGCCAACTGCTGCCCGGCGAACATACGGCGGTCGCCACCGTTGGGGTCGCGGAGCTGACCGAGGCGATCAAGCGCGTTGCGCTGGTCGCCGACCGCGGCGCCCAGGTGCGGATGGAATTCTCCGCGGACACGCTGCGGCTCTCGGCCGGCGCCGACGATGTCGGTCGGGCCGAAGAAGACGTGCCGGTGGAATTCGCGGGCGAACCGCTCACTATCGCCTTCAACCCGACGTATCTCACCGACGGCCTGGGCTCGCTGCATTCCGACCGGGTGTCGTTCGGGTTCACCACCCCGAGCCGGCCGGCAGTGCTACGCCCCGCTGGCGCGGACGACGCGCAACCCACCGACAGTGGCCCCTTCCCGGCGATCCAGACGGACTACGTGTACTTGCTGATGCCGGTTCGTCTGCCCGGTTAGCGATTAGGTGTACGTCCGTCATCTTGGCTTACGTGACTTTCGGTCCTGGGCGAACGTCGAACTCGATCTGACGCCGGGTCGGACGGTGTTCGTCGGGTCTAACGGCTTCGGTAAGACGAATCTTGTTGAGGCCCTGTGGTATTCGTCGACCTTGGGGTCTCATCGGGTTGCCACCGACGCGCCGCTGATCCGGGTCGGCGCCCAGCGCGCCGTGGTGTCGACGATCGTGGTCAACGAGGGCCGTGAATGCGCCGTCGACCTGGAGATCACCGCCGGCCGGGCCAACAAAGCGCGACTCAACCGCTCGCCGGTACGTAGTCCGCGCGAAATAGTCGGGGTGTTGCGTGCGGTGCTGTTCGCGCCCGAAGACCTGGCACTCGTCCGGGGAGATCCCGGCGATCGCCGGCGGTATCTCGACGATCTGGCCACCGTGCGTCGTCCGCGGGTGGCCGGCATCCGGGCCGATTACGACAAGGTCCTGCGCCAGCGCACCGCCCTGCTCAAATCTGCGTCCGGCGCGCGATTCCGCGGCGACCGCGGCGCGTTGGACACCCTCGATGTGTGGGACGGGCATTTGGCGACCCACGGCGCGGAGTTGATGGCCGCCCGGATCGCGCTGGTGAACGAGTTGGCTCCCGAGGTACAGAAGAGTTACGAGTTGCTGGCGCCGGCGTCGCGGCCCGCGGCGATCGCGTATCACGCCAGCATCGAGATCGAACCCGACCAGCCGGATGTCGATATTCTGCGGACGGCTCTGCTGGAAAAAATGGCGACGCGACGCGACGCGGAACTCGAGCGCGGAGTGTGTCTCGTCGGTCCGCATCGCGACGACTTGGAGCTCCGGCTCGGCGAGCAACCCGCGAAAGGCTTTGCCAGCCACGGGGAATCGTGGTCGATGGCGTTGGCGCTGCGACTGGCGGCCTACGAATTGCTGCGCGCCGAAGGTAGCGACCCGGTGCTCTTGCTGGACGACGTCTTCGCCGAACTGGACACCGCGCGCCGCGCGGCGTTGGCCGCCGCAGCCGCCTCGGCGGAGCAGGTGCTGGTGACCGCCGCGGTCCTCGACGATATTCCGCGCGACTGGGATGCCAAGCGCATCAACATCACCCTGAACGACGCCGACACCGGCCCGGCCTCAGCGGTGCTGACACCCGAGCCCGAAGAGGAGTGACGCAGTGGAAGCCGACGACGAAACACCGGAGCCCGATGCCGGACCGCCCGAGCATCTGAGCGCAGCGAAGGGCATGGATCTGGTCCGGCGGGTATTAGAAGAAGCCCGGGGGGCCGCCCGGACCCAAGGCAAAGATGTCGGCCGCGGTCGTCGGCTGCCACCGAGTCGCCGGGTGCCCGGCGCAGCGAGCCGGCGCCGCTGGTCCGGCCCGGGTCCGGACGCGCGCGACCCGCAGCCACTCTCCCGGGCCACCCGCGACCTCACGAAAAAGCAGGGCTGGACGCCGCGCGTCGCCGAGGGAGCGGTGTTCGGCCGATGGGCGACGGTGGTCGGCCCGGACATCTCGGAGCACGCGTCGCCGACCGGATTGCGCGACGGGGTGCTCAGCGTGACGGCCGAGTCGACGGCCTGGGCCACCCAACTGCGGCTCATCCAGAAGCAGGTGCTGGCCAAGATCGCGGCGGAGGTCGGCGACGGCGTGGTGACCAGTTTGCGGATCACCGGCCCCACCGCCCCGTCCTGGCGCAAAGGCCCGCGACACATCTCCGGGCGCGGGCCGCGCGACACCTACGGCTGACCCTGCGCGCGATCCGCTCAGGGCCGTCAGAAGGCTGAAAACCGCGGCGTCAAGCGTCAGGACGCAGCCCTGAGCGAAAAATTCCGTATACGGCGCGGATAGCTGTGCAGAAACGCCCCCGCAGAATCGGTCCGGAGCCGCGTTGGCGGTAGACTGAATTGATCCCAGCGCACACTCATCAGACTGCTCGCGCGCGCACCCCAAGGAGAGCCTTCCGATCGTGGCTGACACAACTGAGTACAACGCCGGTTCTATCCGAGTGCTCGAGGGGCTCGAAGCGGTACGCAAGCGACCCGGCATGTACATCGGCTCAACCGGAGAACGCGGGCTACACCACTTGGTCTGGGAAGTGGTTGATAACGCGGTGGACGAAGCGATGGCCGGTTTCGCCACAAAGGTTGCGGTCCGCATCCTCGAGGATGGCGGGGTTGAGGTGACGGACGATGGCCGCGGAATCCCGGTTTCCATGCATGAGACCGGAATCCCCACCGTCGATGTCGTCATGACGGTTCTGCACGCCGGTGGGAAGTTTGACGATGGTGATGGCGACAGCCCCTACGCGGTATCAGGCGGACTCCACGGAGTGGGTGTCTCGGTCGTCAATGCTTTGTCGGCACGCCTGGAAGCCGACATCAGTCGTGACGGATACGAGTGGTCGCAGGTATACACCAACTCGGTTCCCGGTGTGCTCAAGCAGGGTGAGAAGACCAAAAAGGTGGGCACCACGATCCGCTTCTGGGCGGACCCCAATATCTTCGAAACCACCGACTATGACTTCGAGACGGTCGCTCGCCGGCTGCAGGAGATGGCGTTCCTCAACAAGGGCCTGACCATAGACCTCACGGATGAGCGGGTCACGAAGGACGAAGTGGTCGACGACGTCGTCAGCGATACCGCAGAAGCCCCCAAATCGGCT
>CBAAAS010000268.1:0-5145 GCA_964658855.1 uncultured Mycobacterium sp. | reverse complement strand
CGATTCATAACCATCCCGGAGAGTCCGCGGCCGGTCGTCCAGATACCGCTCGGCAACGACCTCATCCACGCCCCGACCGGTGCCGTGCTGTTGCAGCTGCGCTGGCTCGGCCTCGATGGCCGCCATGATCGGGTCGACGAGCTGGAGCAGCCGGTCTTCGCCTGGAAGTGACCGCGACTCAGCTTTGAATCGACTCGGCGAGAGGCATTTGCGCGATGAGCGGGCGGCTCGGAATGCGTTGCCGAAGAACGGGCGCAACGTCGGATTGGAACAGCTCGAAGCTTTGACGTTGCTGGGCGGCCGTCACGCCGTCGGCGTCCGCGCTCAGGTGCATCACTTCGTGTCCGAGCTGCTCGTGGTAGCGCCCGACCTTGTCGATGACCTGCTCGGGGCTGCCGACCAATGCCGAACTCCGCACGAGGAAATCGTCAATCGATTCGAATACCACCGGAATTCCGGCGCGACGCGAGAATGCCAGGCGCGCCTCGAACATCGGACGATAGGCGGACACCGCCTCTTGTGATGTCGGGGTGACGTAGAAGCCGGCCGTCCCGGCACCGACCAGGGCGTCCTTCGGGTGGTGGCCGTAGGCCTCCCATTTCTCCCGGTAATGGCGTACCAGAGCGGCATAGGGCTCGACGGAGTTGCTGACGTTGGCGGAGAAGATCGGGTCGCCATGACGGGCTGCCAGGTCGACAGACTCCGTACTGGTCGCACTGCCGTGCCAAATTCGGATGCGGCTTTGCAGCGGGCGTGGAAGGGCTTTGGCGTGCAACAGATCTGGCCGGAAATGACCCGACCATGTCACGTCTTCGCTGTTCCACAGCTGGCGGAACAACTCGTAACCTTCACGATTACGGTCCCACTGATCGGCGGTGGTGACGTGAAACAGCTCGGCCTGGGCCGCGCCGTTGCCTTTGCCGATGATCAGCTCGAGGCGGCCGCCGGACAGGTTGTCCAGCGTCGAGTAGTCCTCGAATGCGCGGACCGGGTCGAGCAGGCTCAGGGTCGTCACACCGGTGAACAAGCTGATTTTCGTGGTGCGCGCGGCGATGTTGCTGAGGACCACCGGTGGGGAGGACGAGATGAACGGGTCCTCGTGACGCTCGCCGACCGCAAAGCCGTCAAAGCCCAGTTCTTCGGCCAGGACCGCCTTGTCGACGACCTCGCGTAACCGCTCGGCGGGGCTCTTCTTCACACCCGAGACCGGATCGGCGACATGAGTGATGAGCGTGATCAGCAGGAACTTCATTGGCGTATCAGAAGCTCCTCGAAGAGATGCCTGCTGGATCTGTCGGGCAACATCCTCGCAGCAACATGGCGGAGCCCAGTCTCATTCCCGATCGGTCTCGATGCGCCAGGAGACCGCAGTAAGGTGAACAAATGCTGAGCGCGTTTCAACGATGGCAGTACCGTAACGGACGTCCGGGACTGTCCGCGCGTATCGCAAACCGGTTGGGCGCCTTGTCTTTTGCCGCTGGTGTCGGGCCCACTGGCGCCGCGAAACTCGAGGTCCGCGGACACAAATCCGGACGCATCATTTCATTCCCGGTCGTCGTCGCCGATTACCAGGGCGAGCGATACCTGGTCAGCATGCTCGGCCACGATGCGAACTAGGTACGGAACCTGCGCGCCGACCGCCATGCGGCGCTGCAGCAGGGCCGGCGCGAAGAGGTCGAACTAGTCGAAGACACCTCGGGGAACCGCGCGGGAATTCTGCGTCGGTACCTCGAGCTGGCACCGGGCGCGCGTCCGTTCTTCTCGATCGACCGCCGTGCACCGCTCGAGGAATTCGAGCGAATCGTGGATCAGTACCCCGTCTTTCGGGTCGTCTCAGCCTTCGCCAGCGCAGGTTCCCGGAAGCCGGGTCCGGGTTCGGGGGTGACGTTGTGTGCGGTGATCTCCCGCCGGCAATGCGCACAGACCAGCATCGGCTCGGCGGTCTGATCGCACGGTTGGTGATGCAGCACGATCGGCGGGCCTTCGGGGTGGGGGAGATGCTGGTCGCCCCACTGCATCAAGACGACGATTGCCGAGAACAGGTCGCGGCCGCTGTCGGTCAGCCGGTACTCATGACGGTCGGGATCGCTCGTGTAGAGCACCTTGTCCAGGAGCCCCTTGTCGACCAGGGTCCGCAGCCGGGTTGACAATGTGGGCCGCGGAATCTGCAGGTTGCGCGCCAACTCGCCGAAGCGTCGCACTCCGAAGAATGCCTCGCGCAGGATCAGCAGAGTCCACCGCTCGCCGACGATCTCGAGAGCCCGCGCGACCGATTCGCCCTCGAAGCGATGGGACAGATCGGGGTAATCCATGGTTCAGCAAATGTACCGGTTCAAAAACTAAACCGGTAGTGCTAACGTGGCCGAACCACCCACACCGTCGTGCGAAGTGAGGACGTATGGACACCGACGTCACGACCGCGCCCGTGCTGACCCGCGCGCGGGAGATCGCCGAACTGGCCCGTGGCATGGCCGATCAGATCGACTCTGGCCGCAGGTTACCCCCGGAACTGGTTGAAGCACTGCGTGACTCAGGCCTGCTGCGGGCGGGTGCGCCGATCGAGGCCGGCGCTCTGGAGCTACCCGCGGGCACCGCTCTGCGGTGCGCCGAGGAAGTGGCGCGCGGTGACGCATCGGCCGGCTGGTGCGTGTCGATCGGGATCACCGCCACCCTGCTGGTCGCATACCTGCCGCCGCAGAGCCGTGACGAGCTGTTCGGCGGCGGCCGCGGCCTGGCGGCCGGCGTGTGGGCACCGCAGGGCAAGGCCACCCGCGTTCCCGGAGGTGTGGTGGTCTCGGGCCGCTGGGCGTTCTGTAGCGGCATCACCCACGCCGACGTTCTGTTCGCCGGCTGCGTGCTGGACGACAAACCGGCGGTGGTGGCGTTGCCCACCGAGCAGCTGCGGATCCTGGACACCTGGCACACCCTCGGTCTGCGCGGCACCGGCAGCCATGACACCGTCGCCGAGGAGGTCTTTGTTCCCGACGAGCGGGTGCTCTCGATCTTCGACGGGCCGGTGATCGACCGGCCGTTGTACCGGTTCCCGCCGTTCGGATTTTTCGCGGCCTGCATCACAGCGGCAGCAATGGGTAACGCCCGAGCCGCGATCGACAACTTCCTCGAGCTCGCCGACACCAAGAAAGGTGTGGCCGCCAGCCGCACGCTTGCCCAGCGGTCCACCATCCAGGTGGCTGTCGCCACGGCCGATTCAGCATTGGAAGCCGCCCGGGCCGGCTACTACCAGGCCATCGAAAGCGCTTGGCAGGAAGCCGAAGACGGGCCATCGGTGTCGTTGGCTGCGCGTACCCGGCTGCGGCTCGCCGCGACCCACGGGGCGCGCGTCTCGGCTGATGTCGTTCGATCGATGTACGATCTCGCCGGGGGCAGCGCCATCTACGATGGCGCACCCCTGCAGCGGCGCCTGCGAGACGCGTTCACCGCCACTGCGCATTTTCAGGTAAACGAGGCATCGCGTGAACTGCCCGGTCGCATCCTGCTCGGTCAGGCCAGCGAGGCGGCGATGTTGTGAGGTCGCCGATCGAAGCGGTCTTGCCGTTCTGGTTGGACCGGCCCGATCTGGAGGCGATGGAGATCGCCGAGGCTGTCGCCGCCGCCGGAATCGGCGCGTTGTGGATCGGCGAGATGGCGACGTTCGATGCCTTCGCACTGGCCACCGCCATCGGTATCCGCGCGCCGGGCGTGGGGCTGCGGATCGGACCGCTGCCGATCAGTGTGCGGACTCCGGCGTCGATCGCGTTGGGCGCCAGCTCAGTTGCCGCGATCACCGGTGCTCAGGTCGACATCGCACTGGGCGCCTCGAGCCCCTTCATCGTTTCGGGTTGGCATGACCGGGACTGGTCGCGCAGCGCCGCGCGGATGCGGGAAACGATCGAATGCCTGCGACCGATCCTGCGCGGGGAGCGCGCCGATTACGACGGCAGCTTCGTCCGCTGCCACGGATTTCGGTTGCGTAACCCGTTGCCGGACAGCCGCATCGGCGTCGGTGCGTTCGGCCCGGCGATGATGAAGCTCTCGGCTCAGTACGCTGACGAAGTCGTGCTGAATCTGGTCTCACCGCAGCGGGTTTCGCAGGTCCGCGAACAGATCGAGCACGATGCTGCCGCCGCGGGGAGGACGCCGCCGCACATCACGGCGTGGGTCCCGATTGCGGTGCAACCCGGTGAGGCCGCGTTGCGCCAGCTCGCCGGGCAGGTCGCGGTGTACCTCGCCCCGCCCGGATACGGTGAGATGTTCTGCGAACTCGGCTTCGCCGATCTCGTCGCACGGGCCCGCGCGGGTGCACGGCGGGCCGAGTTGGCGGCGGCGATTCCGCTCGAATTGGCTCAGCAACTGGCCGCATTGGGCACACCGGATCAGGTCGCCGACCGGATCCGGGCCTACCTGGATGCCGGCGCCGACACCGTCGCCGTGATACCCGTGACCGCCGAAGACCCGGCCGGCCGAATCGCCCTTGGCTGCGCTGCAGACATTTCTCGCACAACCTCGCCAGCTCAGGAGACCGCCTCATGACCACCGTCAACACCCAGTGCCGACTTGCCGCCCGACCGGTCGACAAGCTCACGGCGAGCAATTGGCAGCTCGTCGAAGAGCCCAAACCCGTTGCGACCGAGGGCCAGTTCGTCGTCCAGGTCGACTACCTGTCCATCGACCCGGCAATGCGCACCTGGCTCAACGCGGGCCGCAGCTACGTTCCGCCGGTCGAGATCGGCGAAGTGATGCGGGCGCTCGGTGTCGGTCACGTCGTCGAATCCCGGCATCCCGGCTTCGCGGTCGGAGACGACGTGTCAGGGATATTCGGTGTCCAGAGCTATGCCGTGTCCGACGGCACCGAGGTCAACAAGATCGACACCGCTCTGGCGCCGGCTCCGGTGCATCTCAGTGCCCTCGGTATCAGCGGTCTGACCGCGTACTTCGGTTTGCTCGATGTCGGCCGACCCGAGCCGGGCCAGACCGTGCTGGTCTCTGGCGCAGCCGGCTCGGTCGGCAGCATCGTCGGCCAGATCGCCCGGATCAAGGGATGCCGCGCGGTTGGTGTCGCCGGTGGCGAGGACAAATGCCGCTGGCTCGTCGAGGAAGTCGGATTCGACGCCGCGATCGACTACAAGAGCGCCGAGCTGCGCAAAG
>CBAAAS010000267.1:0-5165 GCA_964658855.1 uncultured Mycobacterium sp. | reverse complement strand
GCAGATCGGCCCGGTCGGTCCGGTTGAACACGAGATGCTCGAGGCCTATACGGCCCTTGGCGCACTGGCGACGGCGACCGAGCGAGTTCAGTTGGGCACGTTGGTGACTGGCAACACCTACCGGAATCCCACGCTGCTGGCCAAGGTCATCACCACCCTCGACGTAGTCAGTGCGGGGCGAGCGATTTTAGGTATCGGCACGGGCTGGTTCGAGCTCGAACACGACGAGCTCGGCTTCGAATTCGGCACCTTCACCGATCGATTCAATCGACTCGACGAGGCACTGGAGATCATCCTCCCGATGATCAAAGGTGAGCGAGCGACCTTCGCCGGAAAGTGGTACCGCGCCGAAAATGCGTTGGCCAACCCGCGCTATCGCGATCACATTCCGCTGATGATCGGCGGCAGTGGCGAGAAGAAGACGATCCCCCTTGCCGCTCGGCACTTCGACCACCTCAACGTGATCGCCAGCTTCGACCAACTGGCGGGCAAGCTCGACGTCGTCCGGCAGCGCTGCGAGGAGATCGACCGCGACCCCGCCACCCTCGAGACCAGCATGCTGCTGACCGTGCTGCTCGACGACAACGTGAAGCCGGACCAGATTCCGGAGGAGATGGGCGGGCGCATGCTGGCAGGAAGCGCCGACTTTATCGCCGAGCAGGTTCAGGCCAAGGTGTTGGATGCCGGCATCGACGGCGTGATCATCAACATGCCGTTCTACAAGCCCGGTGTCATCACCGCGGTCGCTGACGCGCTGCGCCCCTTGGTCGGTCTCTGACCTCGTAGCGAGGTACGTCACCCGTGACCCTGCGGGTGTGGGCGATCACACGCCATTTCCGTCGATAATTGCAGGTCCGGGCGACTACCGTATAGATGTATCCAGTAGCCGCGAGGAGCTAGCACGCCCATGAACGTCCAGCCCGAAGACACCGCACTGAACCGTCGACACCGGGTGGTTGTCATCGGCTCGGGATTCGGTGGTCTCAACGCGGTCAAGAAGCTCAAGCGGGCCAACGTCGACATCAAGTTGATCGCCCGCACGACCCATCACCTGTTCCAGCCGATGCTGTATCAAGTGGCGACCGGCATCGTGGCCGAAGGTGCGATCGCTCCCCCGACGCGGATGATCCTGCGGGGTCAACACAACGCCCAGGTTCTGCTCGGCGACGTCACCCACATCGACCTCAGGGGCAAATTCGTCGTCTCGGAGTTGCTCGGCCACAGCTACGAAACCCCGTTCGACAGCTTGATCATCGCCGCCGGGGCCGGCCAGTCCTACTTCGGCAACGACCACTTCGCCGAGTACGCCCCCGGGATGAAGTCCATCGACGACGCCCTGGAACTGCGCGGTCGCATCATGAGTGCGTTCGAAGCAGCCGAGCGGTCCAACGACCCGGAGCGACGCGAGAAGCTGCTCACCTTCACCGTCGTCGGTGCCGGACCGACCGGTGTCGAGATGGCCGGCCAGATCGCCGAACTCGCCGACTTCACGCTCAAAGGCACTTACCGCCATATCGATTCGACGAAGGCGCGGGTCATTCTGCTGGACGCGGCTCCGGCCGTACTGCCGCCAATGGGCGAGAAGCTGGGCAAGAAGGCGGCCGCACGGCTGGAGAAGATGGGCGTCGAGATCCAGCTCGGCGCGATGGTGACCGACGTCGACCGCGACGGCATCACGGTCAAGGATTCCGACGGCACGATCCGCCGCATCGAGTCGGCCTGCAAGGTGTGGTCGGCCGGGGTCTCTGCCAGCCCGCTGGGCCGCGACCTGGCCCGTCAATCCGGCGTCGAACTGGACCGCGCGGGCCGGGTGAAGGTGTTGCCCGACCTGTCAATTCCCGGTAACCCCAATGTTTTCGTCGTCGGAGACATGGCTGCCGTCGACGAAGTTCCCGGGGTTGCGCAAGGCGCGATCCAGGGCGGCAAGTACGCCGCAAGCACTATCAAGGCCGAGTTGGCAGGTGCCGACCCGGCGCAGCGTGAGCCGTTCCAGTACTTCGACAAGGGTTCGATGGCCGCGGTGTCGCGGTACTACGCGGTGGTCAAGATCGGGCCGCTCGAATTCGGTGGCATCATCGGCTGGTTCGCCTGGTTGCTCCTGCACTTGGTCTACCTGATCGGGTTCAAGAACAAGGTCACCACGGTGCTGTCGTGGGTCGTGACGTTCTTGAGCGGTCGGCGCGGCCAGTTGACGATCACCGAGCAACAGGCGTTCGCCCGTACCCGACTCGAACAACTAGCGGTATTGGCGGCCGAGGCGCATGAGGACGAGACGGCAAAGGCCGCCAGCTAATTGCCGCCTCAGCCGGCTTCGGCTTCGAGATTCTGCAGCCGTACCTGACCGCGGGCCACCAGGCGGTCATCCGGGTCGACGATGGTGACCTGCCACAGTTGCTGGCGTCGCCCGCGATGAATCGGAATCGCGGTCCCGTAGATCATTCCGCTGCCGATCGCCCGCAGGAAGTCGGTGTTGTTGTTGACGCCGACGACCGATCCGTCGCCGCCTTTGGCGGCCATCCAGGTGTATGCCGCGACGCTGGCCAGGCTCTCGACCATCGCGCAGTAAACGCCGCCGTGCACGATGCCCATTGGCTGCAACAGTTTGGGTGCGACATCCAGTTGCGCGCGCGTCCGGTCAGGACTGATTTCGGTGAACTCCAGTCCTAATTCCTTGTCGAACGGCGCTTCTGGCATCGGCTGCATGCTTGTAGTGTCTACCTTCCGGCAATGGCGCGGGTCGTTCGGGGTGTCAGCAAATTCGTGCACACCGAGCGGTCAACCGATACTGTGGGCCTGATTCAAGACCTCTGTGAGCACGGCGGGAAGCCCTCACGACATCCATAGCTGGAAGGGAAGACATGGTAACGGCGACGACCGAGCCGGTGCGGTTGCCGCCCGGTCCCCGGACTCCGAAGCTGATCCAGACTGTCCAGTTCCTGGTGCAGAACCACGCCATGTTCGAGAACATCTGCCAGCGCTACGGCAGCAACGTCGTGAGTGTCAACTTGCCCCACAACGACCATGCGGTGGTGGTCAACGACCCGGTGCTGGCCAAGGAGCTGTTCAGCACCGGCACCGAGTTTATCCAGCGTCCGCCGTCGGGGAACGGGTCGATCGGTGGGGCGTTCGGGCCGGGATCGACGTTCAGCCTCGCCGGCGACGAGCACCGCGATCGCCGCAAATTGCTGGCACCGCCATTCCATGGCAAGCGGATGCGCAGCTACGACCGGATCATCGAAGAAGAGGTCGAGCGCGAGACCGCGACCTGGACCGAGGGCCAGGAGTTCGAGACACTGGAACCGATGCTGCGGATCACCGTCGGGGTGATCCTGCGCGCGGTATTCGGCGCCGAAGGTGCTGCGCTGCAAGAGCTTCGGGAGACGGTGCCGGCGATGGTGACGCTCGGCTCGCTGCTGGTGGTCTGCCCACCGATCGTGCGCACGAACCTCGGGCCGTGGAGCCCGTGGGGGCGCTACATGAAGCAACGGCGGAGGTTCGACGCCGTCATCGCTGCGCTCATCGCCGAGGCACGCGCAGATCCGGCTATCGAGGAGCGCAAGGACGTGCTGGCACTGCTGCTGCAGGCCCGCTACGAAGACGGTGAGCCGATCTCCGACGACCACATCGCCGACGAGCTGCTGACGCTGCTGGGTTCCGGTCACGAGACCACCGCGTCGTCGTTGGCCTGGGCGCTGGAACGGCTGAGCCGGCACCCAGACCTGTGCAAACGGCTTGCCGACGAGGCGGATGCCGGCGGTGGCGAACTGCGGCAGGCCACGATCTGGGAAGTGCAGCGCACCCGCCCGGTGCTGGACGGAACGACGCGCCGGACGAAGACGCGAATCCGGTTGGGCGAGTGGGTCCTTCCGGAGGGCACCAACATCATCATCAGCATCAAGCTGGCTCACGCCTCCGAAGGGGACTTCCCGGATGCGGGATCGTTCAACCCGGACCGCTACATGGGCACGTCCGCCAAGCCCGTGGCATGGATCCCGTTCGGTGGTGGCGTCAACCGTTGCGTCGGTGCCGCTTTCGCCAACTTGGAGTCGGACGTCGTTCTGCGCATGCTGTTGCGCGAATTCCGTTTTGCGCCAACCGATGCGCCCGGTGAGAAAGCGTTCTGGCGTGGCGTCGCGACCGTGCCGGCGAAGGGTGCACGGGCGACGGTGTACCGCCGGACCGACAAGCCCCCGGTCGATTCCGACTCGCTGTCAGTGGCGGACCACAGCGGCGCGTAACGCACTGGCATACTTGCCGCTGTGACAGGCGGCCTCAGGCAATACGTGAAACCCCTCGGCAGTTATTCATGGTTCAAGCTGGCCATGAACAAATACTGGTATCCCTTCGTCACCCGCAGGTGGAATCAAGACGACGTCGTCTTTCTCAACTGGGGCTACGAGGAAGACCCGCCGATGGGTCTGCCGCTGGACCCTGAGGACGAGAAGAACCGGTGGGGCATTCAGCTGTACCACCGGACCGCCACCCAGACCGACCTCACCGGCAAGAAGGTGCTGGAGCCCAGCTGCGGGCACGGCGGCGGCGGCGCGTACGTCGTGAAGACGCTGCACCCGGCCTCTTACACCGGACTGGACTTCAACCCTGACGGGGTGGCTTTCGCCAAGCGCCGGTATCCCCTACCGGGTCTGGACTTCGTGCATGGCGATGCAGAGAACTTGCCGTTTCCCGACGAGTCGTTCGATGCGGTGCTCAACGTCGAGGCCTCGCACGCCTACCCGCACTTCGACCGCTTCCTCTCCGAAATGGTGCGGGTGCTCCGCCCCGGCGGGCACTTCCTCTACGTCGACTTCCGCGGATTCCTCGAATACGACGAATGGGATGCGGCGCTGGCCGGCCTGCCGATGCGGATGGAATCCAAGCGCGAGGTCAGCCCCGACGTGCTGCGCGGGCTGGACAACAACTCGGGTAGGTACCTCGAATTGGTCGGTAGTCGGCTGCCGTTGTTCCTACGCCCCTTCGGCAAGCTGTTCGCCGGCGCACCAGACACCTTGATGTACAAGGAATTGCAGCGAGGACGCCTGTCGTACCGGATGTACCACTTCATCAAAGACTGACGCGCGGACCGCGCGTCCTTAGATACCAGCGAGCCCCGTGCGTAATGCACGGGGCTCGCCGTATCGAGAGACCGGGGGTCACTGCAGCCCTCA
>CBAAAS010000266.1:0-5165 GCA_964658855.1 uncultured Mycobacterium sp. | reverse complement strand
GTCAGGAACTCACACCTGAAGAACCCGGACAACGGCGGGCCGATCGGCGCGCTCTCCGTCGCGACGGCGCAGCGCTTCGCCTTCTACGACGGTGGGGATTTCCTCCGCGACCGGGTGGCTGCAGAACCGGCGACTCCGAAAGACTTGGCGGACAACGCGAGCTCACTGGGAACCCAGCTCGAAGAACTCAGCATCGGCTACCTCGCCGGCGCACAGGACTTCGCTCAGGACGAGCTGCGTCAAAACCTCGACGACAAGATCAAGAAGATCGTCGAAATCTGCAAGTAACCCTTCGTCGTTGCCGCTAACGCGGTACGTGAAAAACGGCCAGCTGGGCGGACCCGAGTTCGAGGTCCGTCCAGCTGCCGTTTAGCCGTAGTACTGCCATCGCCGATGTCGGAAATTTGAGCGAAATACGTTCGGCGGCATTGGCATTGATCGTCAACGGGTTGGCCAATCCCAAGGCCAGCTGCGTCATCGTGGGCTCGTGTCCGACCACCAGCAACACCGAGACATCGTCACCGACACCGTTGATCTGCTCGATCACCATGCCTGGTGAGGCGTCGTAGAGCCGGTCGTCGTAGCGGACCGGTGCGTCAATGCCGGTGCGCGCCAGGGTTTCACGGGTGCGGGTCGCCGTCGAGCAGAGCACCGCGTCGAATGTGGGCAGCTGGGCGCGTAGCCAGTCACCCGCTAATCCGGCTTCGCGTCTACCGCGAGATGCCAACGGTCGGTCATGGTCGGCGACTCCGTCGGGATAGGCCGACTTGGCGTGGCGTAGCAGCACCAGCGTGCGTTCGTGGTCGCTCACTCGATAGACGGTACTTCCCGGCTGGCCCCGCCGGTGGCTCATGTGGCTGATGTGACGCCTGCGCTTCGGTGAGGCGCAACGCCGTCGACGGGTGCCGGACCTGCCGATTGAGGTCCCCGGACTTGTCGGCGGGCGGTCCTAAACTCGCGGTGCCCGGTCGCCCGGCCGGCATCTCGCAGAAGGGACTCCGGCCGCAATGCGATTCGTGCACACCGCCGACTGGCAACTCGGCATGACCCGTCACTTCCTCGCGGGCGAGGCGCAACCGCGTTACTCGGCCGCCCGGCGTGATGCAGTGGCCGGGCTCGGTCCGCTGGCGGCCGACGCCGGTGCGGAGTTCGTTGTGGTGTCCGGTGACGTCTTCGAAGACAACCAGTTGGCGCCGACGGTCATCAGCCAGTCCCTGGAAGCTATGCGCGCCATCGGGATTCCGGTCTACCTGCTGCCCGGCAACCACGATCCGCTGGACGCCTCATCGGTGTACACCAGTGCGCTGTTCACCGCCGAGTGCCCGGCCAACGTCCGGGTGCTGGACCGCGCCGGAATCCACGAGGTCCGGCCCGGAGTGCAGATCGTCGCGGCGCCGTGGCGCTCCAAACGGCCGACCACCGACCTGGTCGCCGACGTGCTCGAGGGCCTTCCCTCGGACGGAGCCACCCGGGTGCTCGTCGCGCACGGCGGTGTCGACGTGCTCGACCCCGATCCCACCAAACCGTCGTTGATTCGGCTGGCCGGCGTGCAGGACGCGTTGGCCCGCGGCGCAATTCACTATGTGGCGCTGGGCGACAAGCACTCGCTGACCGATGTGGGCAGCACCGGCCGGGTCTGGTACTCGGGCTCGCCGGAGGTGACCAACTACGACGACGTGGAAAGCAACCCCGGTCACGTGCTGATCGTCGACATCGACGAAGTGGATCCACAGCATCCTGTGACCGCGCGGGCCGCCCGCGTGGGCCGCTGGCGGTTCGGCACGCTGAATCGGCACGTGGACACCAGCCGCGACATCGCCGACCTGGACATCAACCTCGACCTGATGCCCGACAAAGACCGAACTGTGTTGCGGCTAGCCCTGATTGGTTCGCTGACCGTCACCGACCGCGCCGGGCTGGACGCCTGCCTGGACAAGTATTCGCGGTTGTTCGCGTCGCTGCGGGTATGGGACAGCCACAGCGATCTGGCCGTGATCCCGGCCGACGGTGAGTTCAGCGACCTGGGGATCGGTGGGTTCGCGGCCGCGGCGGTCGAGGAGTTGGTGGAGGTCGCGCGCGGCGGCGCCGACGAGACCGCGGGCGACGCACAGGCGGCCCTCGCGTTGTTGTTGCGGTTGACCGACCACGGCCAGCAGGCGCGGGGTGCGGCATGAAATTGCATCGCTTGGTTCTGAAGAACTACCGCGGCATCGACCACCGCGAGATCGACTTTCCCGATCACGGGGTGGTCGTGGTCTCGGGTGCCAACGAGATTGGCAAGTCGTCGATGGTGGAGGCGCTCGACCTGTTACTGGAGTTCAAAGATCGTTCGACGAAGAAAGAGGTCAAGCAGGTCAAGCCGACCCACGCGGACGTCGGATCCGAGATCACCGCCGAGATCAGCGCGGGCGCTTACCGTTTCATCTATCGCAAGCGCTTCCACAAGAAGCCCGAGACGCAGCTGACGGTTCTCGAGCCGCGCCGCGAGCAGCACAGCGGCGACGAGGCGCACGATCGCGTGCAGGCCATGCTGACCGAGACCGTGGACACCGAATTGTGGCATGCCCAAAGGGTTTTGCAGTCCGCATCGACCGATGCGGTGAACCTATCGGGCTGCAACGCGCTGACCCGGGCCCTCGACGTTGCCGCCGGCGATGCGGCTGCCCTGTCGGGGACCGAGCCGTTGCTGATCGAGCGGATCGACAGCGAATATGCCCGTTACTTCACCCCGACCGGCCGCCCAACCGGCGAATGGACCACGGCGATCAGAGTATTGGACGCCGCCAACCAAGAAGCCGAGCGCTGCGCCGCGGCGGTCGCCGAGGTCGACGACCGGGTTCAGAGCCACGGCGCGCTGACCGTCGAACTGGCCGAGCTGACCGAGCAGCGCCTGGCCGCCGGCATCCGGGAGGCCGCCGCCCAGGGCGCCGCCGACGCCATCGCCCGGCTCACCGAGCAGGTGCGCGAAGCCGAGCTGATTGCCGCTGCCGCGACCGCGACCAGCACCGCGTCGACAGCCACCCAGGCCGAGCGGGCCCGGCTGCGTACCGAAAACGAGGCGCGCACAGCCGCAGTCGTCGTCCTGGAAGACGAGGCCCGCGAGGCCGCCGAGGCGCAGGCGGTGGCTCGCGACGTCACCGTCGAGGCCGACGCCGCCGTCGAGTCGGCCGACCAGGCTCTCCTCGCCGCCCAGCAGCGCGCTGAGTCCGCGAGGAGCCTCGTCGACGATTTGGGCCGCCGCGAGGAGACCCAGCGCCTGGCCGCCAAGCTCACGAAGATCGATGCCGCACTGCGCGAGCGGGACGAGGTGGCGAAAGAGCTTTCCACCATCGCCCTCACCGACGACCTGCTGCGGCAGATCGAACAGGCTGCTGCGGCGGTCGAGCGGACCGAGAGTCAGCTCACACTGGTCTCGGCGACAGTCGAATTCGTCGCCGGCGCCGACATCGATTTGGTCATCGGCGATCAGCGGGTGTCGCTGCCTGCCGGCCAGAGTTGGTCGACGGTCGCAAACACCGCCACCGAGGTCGAGATTCCCGGCATCGTGACTGCGCGCGTCACACCCGGTGCGTCCGCGCTCGACATTCAGGTGCAATACGCTGCGGCACAAGAGAAGTTGGCCGCTGTGCTGGCGGCGGCGCAGGTCGCCGATCTGGCCGCAGCACACCAGGCCGATCAGCGTCGCCGTGAATTGCAGAGCGTCCGCGGCCAGCTCACCGCCACCCTGGCAGGTCTGTCTGATGACGAGGACGTCGAGCAGCTGCGCTCACGGTTGGCGGATTTGCAGTCCCAACCCGCGGTGTCCGACGATATCGATGCCGGCGCCGCGCGGGCCGAACACCTCGAGGCGGTCGCGGCCCGCGCCCAGGCCGGTGTGGACTGCGAAACCCATCGCAAGGTCGCGGCGTTGGCGTTGAAGAAGCTCACCGAGATATCCACGCAGGCAACGCGTGTGCAGGACAAGCTGGTCACCCAGCGTGCCGAGCTTGTCACCGTCGCCGATCGGCTGGCCGAACAACGGGCCACCATGCCCGACGAGAAGCTGGCCGCCACCGTCGACGCCGAGGCGACGAAGGCTAGCACCGCTGCGGCCCGTGTCGCCGAGCTGTCGGAACAGTTGGCCGCCAAAGCGCCCGAGGCCGTCGCGGCGGAGCTGGCCGACGCCGTCGAGGCAGCTGCCGCGTTGGGTCAGCGGCATGACGACGTCACCCGAACGCTTCACGAGATCGCCGCGCAGCTAGAGGTATTCAGCGCCGAAGGCCGCAAAGGCAAGCTCGATGTCGCCGAGATCGACCGCGAGCACGCTCGCAGCGAGCACGACGGTGTCGGTCGCCGGGCCCGTGCGGTGCAGATGCTGCGCGAGGTAATGACGCGGCACCGCGACACCACCCGGCTGCGTTATGTCGAGCCGTTCCGCGCCGAACTACAGCGGCTCGGCCGTCCAGTTTTCGGCCCGAGCTTCGAGGTCGACGTCGACAGCAACCTGTGCATCCTCAACCGCACGCTGGACGGCCGGACTGTCCCGTACGAGTCGCTGTCCGGCGGGGCGAAAGAGCAACTCGGCATCCTGGCCCGGCTGGCCGGGGCGGCACTGGTCGCCAAGGAGGACGCCGTGCCGATCCTGATCGACGACGCGCTCGGCTTCACCGATCCCGATCGGCTGGTCAAGATGGCCGCGGTGTTCGACACCTTGGCGGAGCGTGGACAGGTCATCGTATTGACTTGCACGCCAGCACGATACGACGGCGTTAAGGACGCCATGCGGATCGAGCTGTGCGCCTGAGGGTTACTACCGCGCGTCGACGCGAGCCGGGATGGGCCCCTTCGCGACCGTGGTGCACGGCGATTCGAGCGGAAAGTCCTCGCCCGTCGAACGGACCCGGATAGATCCGACGATCGTGGCGAGCGCGAGGGTCGTCACCATCATCGCGAAGTGCTCACCGATGCACGAACGCGGGCCGGCGGCGAACGGAATGAACTGCCAGCGGCCACGATTCGCGGAGTTCTCCGGGCTGAACCGGTCGGGGTCGAAGGCCAGCGGGCGCTCCCACAAAGCCGGATCCCGATGCAGCGCAGTGATTGCGACGGCCACAATGCTGCCTGCTTCGACCCGGTAGCCGTCTACCGCGATGTCGCCCAGCGCCAACCGGCCGACCCCCGCGGCC
>CBAAAS010000265.1:0-5175 GCA_964658855.1 uncultured Mycobacterium sp. | reverse complement strand
CTGACCTACCTGCTGCTCAAGCGGATCGACGACCTGGCCTACGGCCTGGGACTCTGGTACGGCGTGCTGCGGGAGCGCAACGTCGGTCCGCTCAAGCCGCAGATTCGAGTCTGAGCCCTGACTGCAGCGGTGCTGCACAGCGACGTGCTGATCGTCGGCGCCGGAAGCGCTGGATCTGTTGTTGCAAATCAGCTTTCGACTGACCCGAGCCGTCTGGTGACAGTGCTCGAGGCCGGGCCCGGCCTGAGCGACCCGGCCCTGCTCGCCGAGACCGCCAACGGTCTGCGGCTGCCAATCGGTGCGGCCAGCCCGCTTGTGCAGCGCTACCAAACCCAGCTCACCGACCGGCCGCCTCGCCAGATGGCGATCATGCGTGGTTTTACGGTTGGCGGCTCAGGCGCTGTCAACGGCGGATACTTCTGCCGGGGTCTGCAGCGCGACTTCGACGGCTTCGGGATATCGGGCTGGGCGTGGTCCGAGGTCGTCGATCACTTTCGCGCGATCGAGACCGACCTGGATTTCACCGGGCCCGCCCACGGCGACTCGGGCCCGATACTGGTCCGCCGCACGCAGGAAATCATCGGCAGCACAGCAGCTTTCGTCGATGCAGTACAACGTCACGGATTCGGCTGGCTGGCAGATCTCAACGATTTATCCGGTGCCGGCGCACTGCCGTCCGGCGTCGGCGCCGTGCCGCTCAACATCGTCGACGGTATGCGCATCGGTCCCGGAGCGGCGTATCTGCTGCCCGCGCTGGACCGCGGCAACCTCTCGCTGCTGACCCAGACCCGCGCGGTGCGTCTGCGTATCTCGCGTGGACGCATCACCGGCGTGGACGCCATCGGTCCGGCCGGCCCCGTCGCATTGACTGCCGATCACGTTGTACTCAGTGCCGGCGCGATCGAATCCGCCCATCTGCTCATGCTTTCCGGCGTGGGCGACGAGACGGTACTGCGTGCCGCGGGAGTGGACGTGCTCGCCCCACTGCCGGTCGGAATGGCCTGCAGCGACCATCCAGAATGGGTACTGCCGACCACGTGGGCGGTCGCGCCCGGCCGACCCGCGCTCGAGGTGGTGCTCAGCACGCCCGACGACGTCGAGATCCGACCGTATACCGGCGGCTTCGTGGCGATGGTCGGCGACGGAACGCAGGGTCACCCAGACTGGCCGCACCTCGGTGTGGCGCTGATGCGACCACTTTCCCGTGGACGGGTCACGCTCGCCTCGGCCGACCCACTGGTGCCGCCGATCATCGAGCACCGCTACGACAGTGAACCGGCCGACATCGCCGCACTGCAGACGGGCTGCGACTTGGCGCGCGAAATAGCCGGTCCGACAACCGAAATCGGCGAACCGGCGTGGTCGACGTCACAGCATCTGTGCGGTACAGCCCCGATGGGCCCCGCCGGCGACCCGGCGGCCGTTGTCGATCACCGATGCCGTGTACACGGCATCGAGGGCTTATGGGTGATCGACGGGTCGGTGCTGCCGACGATCACCAGCCGCGGCCCACACGCCACCATCGCCATGCTGGGGCATCGGGCTGCGGAGTTCGTCGGCTGACTGGATTTTGCGTAGGCTGGCTAGGTTGGGCACGAGGAGGTGGTCCACATCGCCGATAAGACCGATCCGCGTCCGGCGCGATCCCGGGCCCGGTTGCTCGAGGCCGCGACCGCTCTGCTGCGCGCCGGAGGTCCGAGCGCGGTGACAGTCGATGCAGTGACGCGTGGCGCCAACGTTGCCCGTGCCACCTTGTACCGCCACTTTCCGAGCGGAAATGACTTGCTGGCAGCGGCATTCGGCAGCCTGATACCGCCGGCGCCGATGCCGACCGAGGAAGGCACCCTGCGTGATCGGCTGATCGCGGTGGTGCTGGCGTTCGGGCAGTCGATTGCCGAGCGCCCCGGCATGGTGATGGCGATGAGCTGGCTGGCCCTCGGCCGTGACCTCGAGCAGTTGCCGGAATCGGATCGCAGCCGCGCTCCCGACAGCGCTGCCGTCAGCACATTGCGTGAGCGCATCGCCCAGCAGTACGCCGCCCCGTTCGATGCGATTTTCGACAGCCCGGCCGCCGCCGAACTGGGCGACATCGACCGCACCCGGGCGATCGCTCTCCTGATTGGCCCGGCAGTGCTCGGCCGGCTGTCGACGCTGCCCGACTTCGACTACCGCGACTGTGCGCAGGCCGCCGTGGATGGGTTTCTGCACGTGCAGCGCGCGCAGAACGAAGCGCAAAGCTCGTAACGAATCGGCAGGTGCTTGAACCCACCGACGAACGTCGTCGAGATCAGCTCTGTGTTTCCTTACGCTTCAATGGATTTCAACCCCGTGGGCAGATACACGGACTCGCCCTCGGGCGCGCATCAGCCTTTCCCAGCTGCCGGGTTTGATCGCGATGTTTTTGGACACGTGTCGAACACAGTCTCCGTGATGTCGGATTATTCGACGACTGCTTTCTGGTAATCCGTAGGCTGTTATTCCGTGCCGATCCGATCGCTCCGTCGCCGACGAGCGTGGGCCGTCCTGCTGATGACGGTCCTGCTCGTAGCGGCGTGCGGGCAGGACGCGGTCGTCAAGCCGCGCAAGGCCGAACCGGCCTATGCGGGACCGTTGGACGCCGGCGTCGTACGCACCACGATGGGGTCAGTACGAGGCCAGGTCGCCTCGGATTACTCTGTGTTCCAAAACATTCCGTATGCCGCGCCTCCGGTGGGACCACTGCGATGGCAAATGCCGCGGCCGGCGGCGCGCTGGTCGGGCATGTTGGACGCCACCAAGGCTGGGCCGCAATGCATGCAGGACACCGGTCTCAAGCCGGGCGTGGGCAAACCCACCAGCGAAAACTGCCTGACACTCAACGTCTGGACTCCGCCCCGCGGACAGCACAGCGAGAAACGTCCGGTGATGGTGTGGATCCACGGCGGCGGGTTCGTCAACGGCAGCGGCGACATTTACCACTCGCGCTGGCTGGCGGCCAGAGGCCACATCGTGGTCGTCACGATCAACTACCGGTTGGGTGCGCTGGGTTTCCTGGCTCACCCGTCGCTCGGTCCGCCCGGCACGGTCGGCAACTACGGCCTGGCCGACCAGCAGGCCGCGCTGCGCTGGGTCCGTGACAACATCACCGCATTCGGCGGTGACCCGAAGAAGGTCACCATCGCCGGCGAATCCGCCGGCGGAATGTCGGTGTGCGATCACCTGATCGCGCCGGGGTCGGTAGGACTGTTCCGCGCGGCGATCATTCAGAGCGCGCCGTGCCAAGCGCAGGCCGATGTGGAGTTGGCGCAACAGCGGAGCGTGGACTACGCGATCGCGGCGGGCTGCCGTAACCCGGCCACCACCGCGCGGTGTCTGCGCGCGATGCCGGCGACCCGCCTCGAGCGTCCGCCTTGGTACTACTTCCTCGGAGACTCCAACGCACTCTCCGGCCCGGTGACCGGAACGCCGGCGTTGCCAGACAACCCGATTGCGGGATTCGCCGCCGACCGGGCGGCACGGGTTCCGGTGCTGATGGGCGTCAACCATGACGAATTCACGCTGTTCGCGGCCCTGCGGGCCTCGAGGTTGAAACGGGGCATCAGCCCCGGCGAATATCCGCGTGTGCTCGGCGACACCTTCGGTCCTGATGGCGCGCCGGTGCTGACGCATTACCCGCCGGATCGCTACGGCGGCGATGCCTCGCTCGCCTATTCGGCTGCGGCCACCGACGGTGCGTTCGCTTGCGTCGCAGACAGAATGGCCGATTCACTGAGTCGCAATGCGCCGGTCTACGCCTACGAGTTCGACGACCCGCACGCACCCGAGCCTGACTTCCTGCGGCACGCGCCATTTCCCGTCGGCGCCAGCCACTCCCTGGAACTGAGGTACCTGTTCAGCATGGGCGGCGCCCCGCCGCTGGATCCCGCGCAACAGATCTTGTCCGATCAGATGATGAGCTACTGGAGCCACTTCGTCACCAACGGCGCACCGAAGGCCGCCGGTCTGCCCGACTGGCCGGCCCAGGACGGCAACCCCGACCACAATTTCTGGATGTCGTTGCGGCCCGGCGGAAGTCAGGTCGGCACCGACTTCGAGGCGGCACACCAGTGCCCGTTCTGGTCGACGCTGAAAGGCCAATCGTGAGGACACCCGAGCCGGACGGCTTCGCGCACGAGTGGGCAGCGGCCTGGAATCGTCGCGACGTGGACGCCGTGCTCGCGCATTTCCACGACGACGTCGTGTTCACCTCGCCGGTCGCGGCCGAAATAGTGCCCGACTCGGCAGGAGTGGTACAAGGCAAGGCGGCCCTGCGCGAGTACTGGTGCGCCGCATTGGCGCTCGTGCCCGATCTGCACTTCGACATCGTCGGCGTCTACCTCGGCGCGTCGGTTCTGGTGATCAATTACCGCAACCAGCACGGTGGTCTGGTGAACGAGGTGCTCGAGTTCGACGGCGCGCTGGTACGCCGCGGCCACGGGACATATCTGTCGCGCAGCTAGCCGGCAGGCGTGACCCAGGTGGTGATGTCGGCGTGCACGACCTCGGTGCCGTTGCGATCGGTCACGCTGACCGGCACCACCACGTCGACGCCGTCGGTGATCTGGCTGAAGTCCGGCGGATCCAGTTCTGCCCGGGCTCGAAGCGATGTCGTCGCCTTGCCGAGGTACTGAACTGTCATTGACTTCGGTATCCACCGATGGGTACGCGGGACGGTGGCTTCCATCAGCATCCCCATCGCCACCTCGGCGGCATTGCAGGCCGCGATCGCGTGCACGGTGTGCAGGTGGTTGTAGACGAAGAACCACTTGGGCACCTGCACCTCGGCCAGACCCGGCTCCATCTGCACCACATGAGGCAGCACCGAGGCGAAGTACGGAACGCGGGCCATCGCCGCGATCGAGAACAGCCGACTGCCGCCGGGGCGACCGGAAAGGCGCTGCCACGCCGCATACGTGCTGGTCGGGCTTGTCATAGCGGCCTATCTTACTCTGGAGTAAGGAATCTCGGCCGAGCTGGTGTCCGCCGCCGGTTTTGCCGCTGATCAGCTCATCCGATAGCGGTTCCGGGGAGATTTGGCCGACACCGCGATCTAAGGCATACTGTTCGGGTTGCCTTGAGCCAGGTTCGCGCCTGGCCGGGTGTACGACCAGCGCCCACACGGGCGCGTCCGGTCCCAATTTGGAGCGTGACCAATTT
>CBAAAS010000264.1:0-5187 GCA_964658855.1 uncultured Mycobacterium sp. | reverse complement strand
CTCACGATCTCAGGGTGGCCAGTCTTTCGCAGTGGATCGCCGGTGCGCGACCGCGAACCCTCCCCAACGCCATCGCCCCCGTCATCGCCGGCACCGGCGGCGCCGCCTGGCTGCACTCCGCCGTCTGGTGGAAGGCGCTGCTGGCGTTGGCCGTCGCGCTCGCGCTGATCGTCGGGGTCAACTTCGCCAACGACTACTCCGACGGCATCCGCGGCACCGACGACAACCGGGCCGGCCCGCTGCGACTGGTCGGCTCGCGACTGGCGGCACCGCGGTCGGTGCTTACGGTGGCGCTGGCCAGCCTGGCCGTCGGCGCGGTGGCCGGACTGGCGCTCGCGCTGACGAGTGCGCCGTGGCTGATCGCGGTCGGCGCGCTGTGCATCGCCGGGGCCTGGCTCTACACCGGAGGATCGAAGCCATACGGCTATGCGGGTTTTGGCGAAGTCGCGGTGTTCCTGTTCTTCGGATTGGTGGCGGTGCTGGGCACCCAGTTCACCCAGGCGTCGCGGGTCGACTGGGTCGGTGTGGTGCTGGCGGTGACGACGGGAGCGTTGTCGTCGGCGGTGTTGGTGGCCAACAATTTACGAGACATCCCGACTGACTCCGAGTCCGGCAAGATCACGCTGGCGGTGCGGTTGGGCGACAAGGGAACACGCATCTTCTATCAGGCGCTGCTGGCGGTTGCGGCCGCGCTGACGTTGGCGCTGACCGCAGCGACGCCGTGGTGTGCGCTGGGCCTGCTGGCCACCCCATTGGCGGTCCGGGCCGCGAAGCCGGTGCGCACCGGGCAGACCGGCCCCGCGCTGATCCCGGTGCTGCGCGACACCGGTCTGACGATGCTGGTCTGGTCGATCGCGGTGGCGGCGGCATTGGCGCTGACGGCCTAGGCGGCGATTGGGGGTCGGTCGGTGCCGACTGTGCAGCTTCTGGGCGGATTCCGGGCCATTTCGCACCCATAACCCGCCCACTCGGGGAGCCCTGACGGCCTCAGACGGGCGGATCCGAGGCAGATGGCTCTTCCCCGCGGAGCCGGGCCTGCAACTGCTCGCGGTCGCGGCGACGACGCGCGGTGACCTGCTCGAGGCCGGCGGTGGCCCGTCGCCGCAGCGGGGCGAACAACCACATGCCCAGCGGCATGCCGATGACCAACGCGAACAACAGCGCGACCACGATCGGAAACTCGCGCACTCCAAGGGCCCGACCGGTTCCATAGATGACCGCCGCGAGCACGGCCACCAAAGTCAACCGGGCGATGACGTACAGGAAAACACTGGCAATCGAGCGGCCGGCCGAGCTCTGTCCGTTTGGCACAGTGCGAGCCTAGGTCGCCGCGTATATTCAGACCAAGGAGGTGTTGAGTGCTGTACCTGCTCCTGGTCTTACTTCTCGGATCGCTGGTCTACCTCGGTTGGCGCGCGGCCCGGGCACAGATCAACCGCCCGAAGAGCCGCGTCATCGGACCCGACGACGATCCGGACTTCTTGTGGCGATTGACCCACGGTGACAACAACCCGCGCTAGCTCTAAATGAAGTGCTCGTTGGACCGGCGCTGATCGGTCGGAAAGCCATCTGCGACAACGGCTGCCAGCTCGATGAGCGCCTCCCGGGTATCCCGCCTCAGCAGGTCCAGATCGATCTCGGCGCCTTCTTCGAGGTGAGGGTCGAACGGCACCAAACGCACTGCGCGGCAACGTCTTGAGAAGTGATCGACTACTTTCTGCATATCGACCTTGCCCGATCGTGGCCGCACCGCGTTGATCACCGCGATCGAATTGCTGACCAGGTCTTCGTGACCATGCGCGTCGAGCCAGTCCAGTGTCGCCGAGGCGCTGCGGGCACCGTCGATCGAACCGGAGCTGACCACAACAAGCGCGTCGGCCTTGTCCAGGACCGACGTCATCGCGGAATGCAAAAGTCCGGTGCCGCAGTCGGTGAGCACCAGGCCGTAGAACTTCTCGAGGATCTCCAGCGTCTGCGAATAGTCATCGGCACTGAAGGCCTCTGACATCGCCGGATCACTTTCGGACGCAAGCACTTCCAGCCGGCTGCGACCCTGTGAGGTGTAGCCGCGGACGTCGCTGTAGCGCTCGATGCCGTCGGCGTCGCGCAGCAGATGCCGCACCGTGGCCGGGGTCTCCAGCGGCACCTTCTGGCTCAGCGTGCCGCGGTCGGGGTTGGCGTCGACGGCCACCACCCGGTCGCCCCGGATCGAGGCGAAGGTCGCGCCCAGCGTGGCGGTGATGGTGGTCTTGCCCACGCCGCCCTTCAACGACAGCATCGCGATGCGGTAGCACCCGCGCAGCGGCTTGTTCACCTGGACGGTCAGGTCGTTGTAGCGAATCGTCCGCGGGCTCTCGCCGACGTTGATCAGCTGACCCGACAAGCGATACAGCAACCGGCGCCAGCCCTCCGACGGCGCCGGCTTGACCTGACGCAGCAGCGTGCTGGTCGACAACTCCGGATACCGCGACGGCGGAAGGTTCGGCTGCGGGGGCCCGGCCTCCGGGACCGGAGGCGGGCCGCCGTAGTTGCCATAGACCCGGCGAGGCCCGTCCGCGGACTCGACGACCCGGGGAAGTCCTTGGTACGGCGTCTCCGCCCATGCGCGCGGCTCGACGCGGGTCTCCGGTAGCGGAGCGTTCTGCGTCGAATTGTCACCGAATCGGCGCTCGGTCCGGAATCCGGCGAACGCCCGGGTGGGTGGCTCGGGAGCCGGCGGCGGTGGTGGCGCGTGCGGCGGCAGTTCGGTCGTCGGATGGTCTCCGCGACGGCCGGCGTTCTCGTCGTACGGCGGATGGTCAGACACGTGAAAAATCCCCTCGTTGCAATACTCGGGCCGAACAGTCCTTTCGGTCGAACATATCGCAGCGTCGACCGAAGGCCTCTGAGCTGCGGTTATCCCACTCCGGCGTAGGAATGCAGGCCGACGGTGACCAGGTTGACGAAGAACAGGTTGAACACCATGGCCACGAAGCCGACCACGTTGATCCAGGCCGCCTTGCGGTCCCGCCATCCGGCCGTCGACCGGGCGTGCAGGTACGCGGCGTAGACCACCCACGCGATGAACGCCACGGTCTCCTTCGGGTCCCAGCCCCAGTACCGGCCCCAGGCCTCCTCAGCCCAGATCGCGCCGAAGATCACCCCGAAACCGAAGACCGGAAATCCGAAGATCGTGGTTCGGTACGCGATCCGGTCGAGCGTCTGCGCGTCGGGCAGTCGCTGCACCAGCTGGGCCAACTTGCCCGGGGCTTCCGGCTCTGATAGCCGGGAGGTGCGCAGCAGAAACAGGATGCTGGCCACGCCGGCGACCATGAACACCCCTGAACCCAGGCTGACCACCGAGACGTGGATGGGCAGCCAATAGGACTGCAGGGCGGGCATCACCGGGGCGGCGTTGGTGTAGAGCCAGCGACCGGACACCGTCAGCAATATGAGCACCGGCAGCAGCAGGAACACCCACAGCGGACGGTATTGCGGACGGCGCAACACAATTGCGCCCGCGATCAGCCCACAGAAGCAGGTCAGGTTGATGAACTCGTACATGTTGCCCCACGGCACCCGCTGCGTGGCCAGACCGCGCAGCACGATGCACGCGAACAGCAGGCCGATGCCGGCGTAGACCAGCAGCAGCCCGGCTCGACCGACGCGTTCGTCGACCGGCCGCCGCGGAGCTTCGGTGACCACACCGGGGGTCACGCTGTCGGCACCCACCGACCCGGCGCCCACCAACTCGCGGTCGGCGTTGCGGCTGCGCGTGTAGGCGAGTTCGAAGGCCAGAAGCAACAGGGCGACCACCATGATCACCACGGCGGACGTGAACGCCCAGTCGGAGTTGCGCGCCAAACCGATATCGATGTGGGTGGTATTCACGGGTTGCTCCTTCCGGTCGCGATCGGCTCCGCCGGCGAGGCGGACAGCCCGTCTTCGAGGCGCTTGACGAGCCGCTCGAATTCGTCGCCCCAGCCGGCGTTGTCGGTTCGGGCCAAACCGCCTACCTGGACATTCACCGTACCCGGCGTCGCGGTTTCCAGCCGAACCCAGATCCGACGTCGACGTATCAGCAGCGACACCACCAGTCCGGCCATCATGGCCATCGCCGATATCAGCACCCAGATCTGGCCGGGGTCGTAGGAGACCTGCAGGTTGACGAACGGTACGGCCCCGTCGAAGCGCACAACGGTGCCCGCGGCGGGCCCCTGGTCGATGCGCACCTGCTGGCCGACCCGAAGGTTGACCCGTTTGACCCGGGTGATCCGGTGCTGGTCGATCAGCCGCGGATCCAGGTTGTACAACGACTGCGGACGGCCGCTGTCCAGGCCGGTGTCACCGGTGTAGATGTCGACGGCGACCGCGGGCGCGATCAGCGCGGGGAAGCTCGACGACAGCAGGCTGCCTTCGAGTTGCTCGGTCGGTGCGAGCAACCCGGTGATGGCGATCTGATGCCTGCGTCGTTCCGCGGCGTCGGGATAGGTGCCCGCGGGCGGGTCGATGCGCGCGACACCGGAGGACAACAGCGTCTGCGCGTTGTCGGGCCGCCACTGCACGGTCGAGGTGCGAATCTGCCCGTCCGGGAAGACGACGCTGAACGTCGGCGCGTAGCCGTGGCCCTGCAGGTACACCCGATCGCCGCCGACCCGCAGCGGGTGGTTGACCTCCAGACGGTAGGGCCGCCAGCTGCCACCGGTCAGGTCGCGGCCGGACTGGTAGTCGATGTCGGCGGCGAACGAGGTCGCCTGACCCGACGGCAGATACTTCGCCTTGAAGTCGTTGACGCGCAGGCACATCGGATGCAGTGACGTGCCGTCGACGGTATTGCCGGCCCGGAACGAGTCGAACGCGGCGGGTGACGCCGAGCAGAACCCGGGTCCGCCATCGGCGATCACGACGACGTTGCCCTCATAGCCGAAAAGCTTGCCGGCGGCCACTGCGACCAACAGGCCGAGCAGCGAGAAATGAAAGACCAGGTTGCCGAACTCGCGCAGATAGCCCTTCTCGGCGGAGATCTCGATGGTGTCGCCGCGGCGAACGGTCGTGCGCCAGCCGCGCAGCCGTTCGGTGAACGTGTCGGCCAGCTCGTCGGGCTCGCCGGCGAAGGTGGCGACGGCGTGCTTGGGCAGCCGGGTCAGGTTGCGGGGTGCGGGTACCGGCTTCGCCCGCATATTGCGGGCGTGCTCGAGGATCCGCGGG
>CBAAAS010000263.1:0-5192 GCA_964658855.1 uncultured Mycobacterium sp. | reverse complement strand
TCAACGACCAGATGTCGTCGGCGTCCAGGCGTGCCGCGGTGAACTGCTCGGGCAACGCGTTGCCGTCGAGCAGCGCAGCCGCCGTCGCGTAACCGATGTTCATCTGGGCGCCGATAGCGGTCAGTGGCCGCTCGGGCTGCCACCAGCCGTGCTTGTAGACGGTTTCGCCGACGGTGATGTCGATCTTCGAAATATCCTCGGCGGCAACCGATTGGCGGAGTTGTCGAGCCGCGTCGACGGCTCCGTGCAGACCGCCCATCACCGCGTAGGACTTGACCATGATGATCGAGGTCTCCCACCGCTCGCCCAGTTGGTCGGTCAGCAGGGATGCATCAGGTTCGTGGCCTTCGCCGAAAACGCTGAGGAACCCGCCGTATTCACGCTCGAACACCCGCTTGATACCGGTGTAGTTGGCCGCCGCCAGGCCCGCCGCGTAATAGCCGTTGCGGGCGGCGAACCCGTGGTGCATGCGCTTGCTCGTCGCTTCGTACTGCGCGGCCATCAACCCCGCCGACTGGGTCCCGGCCAGGCCGAGGGCATCCTCCAGCTGGGCGGGGGACAGGCCGCGCAGTTTGCCGGAAGCCATTGCCGCCGAGTGGGTGCCGAACACCGGCCCCGAGTGCCAGCCGCGGTCGAGCATCTGTGCCCCGTGCAGGGTGTAGCCGACTCGCGGCCCGACCTCGAAACCGATGATCGCCGCGAGCAGGAAGTCGGCGCCGGTGGTCGTGTGTGACTGAGCGGTTGCCGTCGACAGCAGCGCCGGAATGACCAGCGAGCAGCTGTGCACGGGCGCGATCGGGTGAAAATCATCGAGCTCGAAGCCCTGGATGAACGTGCCGTTCAGGACGGCCGCGGCAGGTCCGCTGGTCGACTTGCCGGTGCCGATGACCGCCGTGTCCCCGTTGTTCTCGAGGTCGAGGACGGCGTTGGTGGCCACCCGCGACCAGGGGAGCTGCGCTCCGATCAGGCCGCAGCCCAGGCCATCCAGCAGGAGGTGCTTGGCGCGTTCGACGACGTCCCGGGGGATGTCGTCAAGCGTCAGGCCGGCGACCCACGTGGCCAGTCGTCCGGTCGGCCCGTCCGGGTCAGTGGCTGCGGTGTGGTCAACGGGGGTCACGGTCATCGTCGGTCCTGAAGTCGAAGTCGTTGTCATGTCTAGTTGTTATATAGTTATAACAACTTCTGACTTCGACGGCAAGGGCGGTGTGACAGCATTGGTGTTTATGCAAGAGGCCAGCAGCGGGGTGACTGCCGGCGCCGGGGTGCCGCTACATCGTCAGCTCTTCCTGGTGCTGCATGACGAGATTGCCCGTGGCGCCATCGCTCCCGGTGACGCGCTGCCGACCGAGCAGTCGCTGTGCGACCAGTTCGGGGTATCCCGCATCACCGTGCGACGAGCGCTGGCCGACCTGACCGAGCAGGGTTACATCGAACGTCGGCAAGGCGTGGGATCTTTCGTCCGGCAACTCAATCGGTCCGATGAGGCGCCGCTGTCCGGCTCGTATATGGACAATCTTCGTCAGACACAATTCCAGACGTCGGTCGACGTGGTCGAGCGCGACATCCGGACACCCCCGTGGTGGATCGGCGACGCGCTCGGTCGCGCGGACGAGATGCTGCACATTCTGCGAGTCCGGAGCGAGCGCAGAACGCACGAGTCGCTGATGATCACCGAAGCCTGGCTGCCGACCCCGCTGTCCGACGCGTTGAGCGCGTCTGCGTTACAAACCACACCCCTCTACGAGTTACTCTCTGGCGCAGGTGTTGTCGTTGATCGGATGCAACACGAAATCTCCGCTGAGATTGCCGGTCCACGCAACGCGGGTCTGCTCGATGTGCCGATCGGATCAGCGTTGCTCCGGGTGAACCGGCTGGCGTTCGTGGCGGGTACGCCACACCACTATGTATCGATTCTGCTGTCGCCTAACCGGAGTCGAGTTCTGATGCGAGAGAGCGCTGAGGGACTGAACTCCGGCGACGGACTCGCGATCGCCCACGACGTACGTCGTGAGTCCGTTCAGCGGCATACCTGACTCAATGTTTCTCTAGTCAGGAATAAAGCATGTGCTCGGTCCCTTGGACGTGATGAAGGTAACGCAGCCGCTCGCCACTGAGCTTCGGTTGTGCGTAGTCACGGAAGGAGTCGGCAATGCTCTTGATTTCGGTGGGAATCGCATTTTTGTTGCTGTTCGGGGTGCTGATCTTTGAAGGGATCTCCAGCAGCTATGCCGGGACGAGCGGTGGGGGAACTGACGTTTCGTCGCGGACCCGCAAGCCGGCAGACGAGGCAGAGCCGTCGTCGGACACCGCGGCCGCAATAGATCGTTCCCGCAGGTTCGGCGACCGCCGGCCAGTCGATGGCACTGAGCTCGCTGCCTGAACGACGACCTTCCGTTGTCCTGGCCGATCAGCCCGACCCCGGGCACGAACCGGCCGACCCGGACGGTGTAATCCCGATACTGCGCGCCGTGTTTGGCGAGCAGGCACGGCTCCTCGACGCAGCGCACCTGCAACTCGAGTGAACCGAGCGCTAATAAAACTCCGGCGTTGCATTCCACCGAGCCAACGCGTCCGCCGACGCCGTGAAATCCGTATGAGCCAGTGCGCTTTCGTTGCAGCCAAGTGCGCCAGCCGAATCCGAGCACGCCGAATATCGCGAGCAACGCCAGCGCAGTGGCGGCGGCAACGGACGGCGACATGGTCATCAGCTCGGCAACATAGCGTCGTCGATCGCGCCGGCATCCGGGGCGCAGTCGCCGGCGCCGGAAACCATGGTTGCGAGAGCCCCGGCGGCACAGGCCCGGCGCAGTGCGCGGTCGCGATCGCCGGACCAACCGGCGGCCAGGACGCCGGCGAACACATCGCCGGCGCCGGAGGTGTCGAGTGGATCCACAACAGGGGTCGGCACGGTGAACTCCGCGCCGTCGCCGGTGTAGCTGGCGCCGCGGGCGCCGAGGGTGGTCACCCGATGCGGGACCGGCCAAACCCACTGAGCCGCTTCGGTTTCATTGACGACCAAAACATCGACCACCTCTGCCAGCTGAGCCAGTTCCTCCTTGTCGCTGCCCGACGGTGACGCGTTGAGGATCACGGTCACCCCGGCCGAATGCGCCGCGCGGGCAGCCGCCGTTGCCGTGGCGACGGGAATCTCCAACTGCAGCAACAACACATCGCTGTTCGCCACGAGGCCGCGCAGTGCCGCCTCGTCCAGAGTCAACCGACCGTTGGCCTCTGGCGCGACGACGATGATGTTCTCGCCACTGGAGTCGACGATGACGACCGCGTTACCGCTGCGCCCGGCGACCGTGATCAGCCCGTCGGTGCCGACGTGATTTGCCTCGAGGTGCTCGCGCAACTGGGCAGCCGCGGCGTCCTCGCCGACGGCGCCGACGAATTGCACGTCCGCGCCCGCGCGCGCCGCTGCAACCGCCTGATTTGCGCCCTTGCCGCCGGGTGTTGAGCGCATCGAGGCCGCTAATGCCGTCTCGCCCGGACGGGGCAGCGTGTCGACATCGAACCCGATATCCATATTCACGCTGCCCACCACACAAACTCGCGTCATTGAACCGACGCTATGGAGATGCGCCCGGATACACAAACGTCGTGTTGATAACGGTTTTCGGCAAATCCGTTTTCACCCCCCGGTAGGCGATATTCTGCTGCGTGATCTGGGCCTTTTGGCCCGGCTGCGAAAGGATGCTGATTGACGCCGCAGGGCTCAGCTGATCCGGTACCGCTTGAGCAACCGGTCCCGGCGAAACTTGGTTGGCGCCGTCGCCCGCGGCAGCTGGCCGGATTGAGCATCCAATCCAAGATCATGGTGATGCTGCTGGTCTCGAGCCTGGCGTCGCTGGCGGTCATCGGCGTTGTTGGTTACGTGTCCGGCCGACGCACGCTGATGCCCATCGCCTCCGAACGCATGACCCAATTGCGTGAAGGGCAGAAGCGCGCAATTGAAATGTTGTTCAACGACCTGTCGAATTCACTGGCGATTTACAGCCGCGGATTCACGGCGGACGAAGCGGTACAGGCCTTTGCGGCGGCATTCGACCAATTAGCCGACGCCCCGGCCGATCCCGGGCAACAACAAGCGTTGGAAAAGTTTTACGCCGACAAGCTGATCACACCGATCCAGCAGGCCACCGGGCAGAAGTTGGACCTGGCCGCGGTGCTGCCCAACAACAACGCGCAGCGATACCTGCAACTGCACTACACGGTTCCGAAAGGGAGCGCCTCTGCTCCGCCCGAGGACGCCGGCGACGGCAGCGCATGGTCGGCGGCGAATGTGCGCTTCAATCAGTACTTTCGCGAGATTGCGACCCGATTCGAATATCGCGATGCAATGCTGCTCGATACCCGCGGCAATGTGGTCTACAGCGTCAACAAAGGTCCCGCTCTGGGCACCAACATCCTCAACGGCCCGTATCGCGCATCGAACTTGCGTGGCGCCTACGAAAAGGCAATGGCCGCTGATTCGGTCGACTTCGTCTGGATCACCGATTTCCAGCCGTTCCAGGCCGCGGCCGGAATGCCTATTGCCTGGTTGGTGTCCCCGATCGGTGCGGCGGGCAAGACGACTGGCGTAATGGCGCTGCCGCTGCCGATCTCGAAGGTCAACCGGATCATGACCGCCGACCAGCACTGGAAAGCCGCCGGGATGGGAGCGACGGCTGAGACGTATCTGGCCGGGCCGGACGGCCTGATGCGCTCTGACTCGAGGCTGTTCCTGCAAGACCCGGCGAAGTATCAACGGGACGCGGTCGCGGCGGGCACACCACCGGACATCGTCGCCCAGGCAATGCGCTGGCATGGCACCACATTGGTACAACCCGTCGAGACCGAAGCGTTCCGCGCCGCGCAACGCGGGCAGAGTGGAACAGTCATGGACAGCGGCTATCTGGGCGATAAGGAACTCGCGGCCTACGCCCCGGTGGCCATCCCGAATTCCGATCTGCGCTGGTCGATCCTGGCTACCCGGGACAGCGAAGAGGCGTACTCGCGCATAGTGGCTTTCACGCGCACGCTGGTCGTGACGGCCGCCACGATGGTATTCGTGCTGTGTGTGCTCGCGATGCTGATTGCTCGAAGGTTCGTCGGCCCCATCCGGCGACTCCGGGCCGGCGCCGAGGAGATCAGCGCCGGAAATTACGAGGTCACGATACCGGTCACCTCACACGACGAGATCGGTGATC
>CBAAAS010000262.1:0-5203 GCA_964658855.1 uncultured Mycobacterium sp. | reverse complement strand
GTCGACGGTGTCGTCGAACTTCTTGTCGCCGTTGGCGATCAGGTGAAAGTGGGCCAGCCGCTGGCCCGAATCCAGGTAGGGGACAACGCTGATGACTGACTTCCTGTCGACCGGGACGCTCCCGGATGAGTACCAACAGCTGGCCAAGACGGTCCGCGACTTCGCCCAGAGTGTGGTCGCTCCGGTGGCTGCCAAGCACGACAAAGAGCACTCCTTCCCCTATGAAGTGGTGGCCGGAATGGCCGAGATGGGCCTGTTCGGCCTGCCATTCCCCGAGGAGTGGGGCGGCATGGGCGGCGACTACTTCGCCTTGTGTCTGGCGTTGGAGGAATTGGGCAAGGTCGACCAGAGTGTGGCGATCACCCTCGAGGCGGGAGTCTCGCTGGGCGCCATGCCCGTCTACCGTTTCGGCAGCGAAGCTCAGAAGCAGGAATGGTTGCCGCTGTTGGCCAGTGGACGCGCGCTGGGCGCGTTCGGTCTGACCGAGCCGGGTGGCGGTACCGATGCCGGCGCGACGAAAACCACCGCGCAACTCGACGATGGCCATTGGGTGATCAACGGCTCCAAGCAGTTCATCACCAACTCCGGCACCGACATCACCAAGCTGGTCACCGTCACCGCAGTGACCGGTGAGCGGGACGGCAAGAAGGAAATCTCGTCGATCCTGATTCCGGCGCCCACCGCGGGATTCACCGTCGAACCCGCCTACGACAAGGTCGGCTGGAACGCCTCGGACACCCACCCGCTGAGCTTCGACGATGTGCGGGTGCCCGAAGCGAATCTGCTCGGGGAGCGCGGCCGCGGCTACGCCAACTTCCTGCGCATCCTCGACGAGGGCCGCATCGCGATCGCCGCGCTGTCTACCGGAGTTGCGCAGGGATGTGTCGACGAGAGCGTCAAGTACGCGCGGGAGCGCGAAGCTTTCGGACAAGCGATCGGCCGGTATCAGTCCATCGCATTCACGATCGCTCGGATGGAGGCCCGCGCGCACACCGCCCGCACCGCTTATTACGACGCGGCGGCGCTGATGTTGGCCGGCAAGCCGTTCAAGAAACAGGCCGCGATCGCCAAGCTGGTCGCCAGCGAAGCGGCGATGGACAACGCCCGGGATGCCACCCAGGTTCACGGCGGATACGGGTTCATGAATGAATTCACCGTGGCCCGGCATTACCGGGACAGCAAGATTCTCGAGATCGGTGAGGGGACCACAGAGGTGCAGCTGATGTTGATCGCCCGTGAGGTTGGCCTGTGAAGTCGGTACAGCCGTGAGCGGGGGCAACGGCACCAACGGTGAGCAGCCGCTGCGGACCGTACTCCAGCGCGGCCTGTGGTTCGAGGAGTTCGAAATCGGAGTGCGGTATCTGCATCGTCCGGGCCGGACAATCACCGAGGCCGACAATGTCTTTTTCACCACGTTGACGATGAACACTCAAGCGCTGCATCTGGATGCCGCATTCTCCGACGCTTTGCCGCCGTTCAATCAGCGACTGGTCAACTCGATGTTCACGCTGTCGACGCTGGTTGGTTTATCGGTCGCACAGCTGACGCAGGGCACCATCGTCGGCAACCTCGGTTTCTCTGAAATTGCCTTCCCCAAGCCGCTTTTCCACGGTGACACGCTGTACGCCGAAACCGTCATTCTCGAGAAGCGGGCCTCCAAGAGTCGTCCGGGCGAGGGCATCGTGACGTTCGCGCACACCGGCCGCAACCAGCACGACGACGTCGTCGCCACCGCGAACCGCAAGACTCTGGTGCGCATGCGCCCGGCCGAGGTGACCGACTGATGGGGCTGAACAATCCGGGGCCGGCGTGGCTGTTCTGCCCGGCCGACCGGCCCGAGCGCTACCAAAAGGCGGCAACAGCAGCCGATGTCGTGATCCTCGACCTGGAAGACGGGTGCGCGGCCGCCGACCGGCCCGCAGCGCGCAAAGCGCTGGTCGACGTGCAGCTCGATCCGGCCCGAACCGTAGTGCGCGTCAACCAGTTCGGCACGACCGACCAGGAACTCGATCTCGAGGCGCTCGCGAAGACCCCGTATGACACCGTGATGCTGCCGAAATGCGAAGCGGTCGAACAGATCAGCGCGCTGGCGCCGCTGGACGTGATCGTGCTTGTCGAATCGCCCAAGGGCGCCCTGATCGTGACGGACACCGTCCAGGTGGACAACGCTGTCGCGGTGATGTGGGGAGCTGAGGATCTGTTCGCGGTGCTCGGCGGCACGGCAAACCGCTACCCGGACGGGACATATCGCGAGGTTGCCCGCCACGTCCGTTCTCAATCGCTACTGGCGGCCAAGGCCTACGGTCGACTCGCGCTGGATTCGGTCTATCTCAACATCAAAGACCTCGATGGGCTACGCACCGAAGTCGATGACGCCGTTGCTGTGGGCTTCGACGCGAAGGTTGCCATCCACCCCAGCCAAGTGCCGGTGATCCGGGCGGGGTACGCGCCCTCGCTTGAGCAAATTCAGTGGGCGCGAGACGTTCTCGCCGCAGCGGTTGATGCTCGGGGTGTCTTCGCCTTCGAGGGCGGGATGGTCGATGCGCCGGTGCTGCGGCGAGCCGAGCGGATCGTGCATCTGGCCGGCGAAGCCGGCTCGTAGCAGCCTCGCCCCGCAGCGCTACTTGCGTTTGGCCGCGGCAAGACGGGCCGCGAACTCCGGTGATTGAATCGAGTGGGCCTGCGGCCCGAGTTCGATGTCTTTGGCCTGTTCGTGCAGGTCGAAATCGAACGCACCCGGGCTTGCAGTAGCGCGCATGGTGGCTTTGGTGGCAAGCACCACCTCGCGTGGCGCCGACGCCGGGCCGGCCGCCAACTCCAGTGCGGTGGCAACGGGGTTCTCAGCCACGCTGAGTGCAAGGCCGTGCCGCACAGCGGATTCGGCGTCAAAGCGCATGCCGAATAGCAGTGCCGCGCGAGCCACCTGCGGTCCGACCCCGCGGTGCAGCATCCATGTCGCGCCACCGCCGGGGTGGATGCCCAACTTCTGAAAACGGGCATCGAACAACGCGTTTGGCCCCGCTATGCGCACATCGGCGGCCAGCGCCAGGTTCAGTCCCGCACCGACGGCGGGGCCGTTGACGGCGGCGATGGTCGGCAGCGTGCATTCGGCGACGGCCATGAAGCCGTCGTAGAGCCGGCGCAATCCCTCCTCGGCGGCGCTGCCCAGCGCGCTGAGATCGGCCCCCGCGCAAAACGCCTTGCCGGCGCCGGTGACGACGACCGCATGCACACCGGAGTCAGCCTGGGCGCGTTCTACGGCGGCGCGCAGCTGCGTCGACATGTCACCGGTGACAGCATTGCGGCGGTCCGGGTCGTTGACGGTGATCAGCGCGACATGGTCGGCGACATCGAACAAGACCAGGGACATCGGGACCTCCGTAGATCGGCCGGCGGCGGCTGATGACGCAGCCGCTCGAGGACACGCGCCACATGTAACCCATCGGCCACATCGGCATCTGAGCTGCACCCCCGGCAGGATTCGAACCTGCGACCACAAGATTAGAAGTCATGTGCTCTATCCAGCTGAGCTACGGGGGCCGAGGAATTCAAGCCCAGGTCAGTGTAGCCAACCGGGGAAAGGGGTACTCCCGCCTTCGCAACGCCGCCCGAAATGGCGTTGGCAGGGACAGTGATTGGTTTAGTGTGAGGCCTGCCACACGCCCGGGGCGGCAATTCTGCGGCCGGCGTGTGTTCTACGACCTCAGCGACGAGGAGCGGCAAGGGCATGACCGTAGCCATTGATGTAAGGACGCGTTACTCCCAGGCGCGCAGCGAGGTGCTGCAACTTGCCTCGATGCCGTTGGAGGCATATCGCACCGGCGCACTTTTGTTACGCGGATCGCCGGTGGTCGCACGTTTCGTGGCAGGTTGGCTGTCCGCCGAATTCCCGCCCCATGTCGTCACGGGTCACGCCCTGTCCGGTGCGGTGCCATCGGCGTTGGGCCGAGCGGCCACGGGTTGGGCCGCGCAGCGCGCAGATCAGGTGTTGACCTCGGCCCTGGCGGATGCCTTCGGCCCCGACTACCGCGACGAGGTCCTCCAGCCGATCGACCGCGCCGCGTGTACTGGTCGTGTCGGCCTGCTGCAAGCGGCCGGACACCGCCGCCGCTACGCGGCACAGACGTCAGACATCGTCTACGGCCCGGATCCTCGCGACAACATGCTGGACATCTGGCGACACCGCGACGTCAAAGCAGGGGGCCGTGCACCGGTGGTCCTGCAGATCCCGGGTGGCGCGTGGACCGTCAACGGTCGACGGCCGCAGGCGTATCCGCTGATGAGCCGGCTGGTCGAGCAGGGCTGGATCTGCGTGTCGATCGACTACCGCAAGAGCCCCCGCAACGCGTGGCCCGCGCACATCATCGACGTCAAGCGGGCGCTGGCCTGGGTTCGGCAGAACATCGCCGACTACGGCGGCGATCCCGACTTCATCTCGGTCACGGGTGGCTCCGCCGGTGGGCACCTCGCCTCGCTGGTCGCGCTCACCGCGAATGACGAGCGGCTGCAGCCCGGCTTCGAAGACGTCGACACTACGGTGCAGGCGGCGGCGCCGTACTACGGCATTTACGACCTGACCGACGACACGAAAATGCACGAGATGATGATGCAGTTCCTGGAGATGTTCGTCATGAAGGAGCGGTACGCCGACAACCCGGAAATGTACGAATTCGCGTCGCCGATTTCGCACGTGCACCGCGATGCTCCGCCGTTCTTCGTCCTGCACGGCGAAAGCGATTCGGTGATCCCGAGTATGCAGGCGCGCACCTTCGTCGACGCACTTCGTGGGGCGAGCTCTCAGACGGTCGGTTACGCCGAGCTTCCGCACGCGCACCACGCTTTTGACCTGTTCTCCACGGTGCGGTCCAGATTTGCCGCTAACGCTGTGGCCGACTTCCTCGGCGTGGTCTACGGACGTTACGCGCGTTCGCAGTCAGCGGTTTCGCGCGAGCGCGCCAATCCGGCCAGCTGAATTCATCGGGGGCGAAACCGCACCTTTGCCGTTAATTCAGCTATCCGCCAGCGGATTTCACCAACCATCGCAGGCGGGTCAATTCGGCGTTCCGATCCGCACATTTGGCTACCGTGGCCGTACCGACCGGACTACGTTGGAGTAGCGCATATCATCCTGGCAAACAGTCAGCTGAAGTCGCGGGGGCGTGACGGTGGGACGGTTCCGAAACGGGAGGCTTGAGTGGCGAAA
>CBAAAS010000261.1:0-5229 GCA_964658855.1 uncultured Mycobacterium sp. | reverse complement strand
GTGGGCTCGATCTCCGGATACTTCGGCGGCTGGCGCGACCGCGCGCTGATGTGGTTCGTCGACCTCATGCTGGTGGTGCCCGCGTTCCTGTTGATCATGATCCTGACGCCGCGCTTCAAGAGCTCAGGCAACGTCATCGTGCTGGTTGTGCTGCTGGCAGGCTTCGGCTGGATGGTCAGCTCGCGCATGGTCCGCGGCATGACGATGAGCCTGCGGGAACGCGAATTCATCCGTGCCGCTCGATATATGGGCGTGCCCAACTGGCGGATCATCACCCATCACGTGGTGCCCAACGTCGCGTCGATCCTGATCATCGACACCGCTCTCAATGTCGCCGTCGCGATCCTCGCCGAGACGGGGCTGAGCTTCCTCGGCTTCGGCATCCAGCCCCCGGATGTGTCGCTGGGAACGCTGATCGCCGACGGCACCCAGTCGGCGACGACGTTCCCGTGGGTGTTCTTGTTCCCCGCCGGCATTCTGGTGCTGATCCTGGTGTGCGCCAACGTCACCGGCGACGGTCTGCGCGACGCGCTCGACCCCGCTTCCCGGGCCGGCCGCCCGTGAGCCGCTTGCTGGACGTCTCCAACCTTGCGGTCAGCTTCCCCACCGAGGGACCGCCGCTGAAAGCTGTGCGCGGCATTGACTTTCACGTCGACGCCGGCGAGGTGGTGGCGATCGTCGGCGAGTCCGGGTCGGGCAAGTCCACCGCGGCGATGGCGGTGGTGTCGTTGCTTCCGGAGTACGCCGACGTCCGCGGTTCGGTGCGGTTGCAGGGCACCGAGCTGATCGGGTTGCCCGATGACGCCATGTCGCGGTTTCGCGGCAACACGATCGGCATGGTCTTCCAGGACCCGATGTCGGCGCTTACGCCGGTCTACACCGTCGGCGATCAGATCGCCGAGGCCATCGAGGTGCACCAGCCGCGCACCGGCAAGCGTGCGGCGCGTCAGCGCGCGGTCGAGTTGCTCGAGCTGGTCGGCATCGCGCAACCCGAGCGGCGGGCGCGTGCTTTCCCGCACGAATTGTCCGGCGGCGAGCGTCAGCGCGTGGTGATCGCGATCGCGATCGCCAACGATCCCGACCTGTTGATCTGCGACGAGCCGACCACCGCTCTCGACGTCACCGTGCAGGCGCAAATCCTCGAGGTGCTCAAGACCGCACGCGACGTCACCGGCGCCGGGGTGCTGCTGATCACCCACGATCTGGGCGTGGTGGGCGAATTCGCCGACCGGGCGTTGGTGATGTACGCCGGGCGGATCGTCGAATCGGCCGCCGTCAACGATGTCTACCGCGATCGCCGAATGCCCTACACCGTCGGACTATTGGGTTCGGTCCCACGGTTGGACGCCCCGCAGGGCACCCGGCTGGTGCCCATCCCGGGCGCTCCCCCGTCACTGACCGCGCTGGAGCCGGGGTGCCCGTTCGGGCCACGCTGCCCGCTGGCGGTCGACGAATGCCGCACCGCGGAGCCGAAGCTGTTGCCGGTTGCCCCGCACCACAGCGCGGCCTGTATCCGCACCGAGCACGTCGTCGGGCGCAGTGCCTCAGACGTGTACGGAGTCAGCACTTCTGCAGACGTGCCGGAGTCGGGTGAACCATCCGTCGTCGTGCGGGTGCGCGACCTGGTCAAGACCTACCCGTTGACGAAGGGCGTGTTGTTTCGTCGCAGCATCGGCGAAGTCCGCGCGGTCGACGGCATCAGCTTCGAACTTCAGCAGGGCCGCACGCTGGCCATTGTGGGCGAGTCGGGGTCGGGCAAGTCGACGACGCTGCACGAGATACTCGAATTGGTAGCGCCGCAGTCGGGTTCGATCGAAGTGCTGGGCACCGACGTCGCCACGCTGAAGTCGGGTAGCCGCCGGGCACTGCGGCGCGACATCCAGGTCGTCTTCCAGGATCCGGCGGCGGCGCTGGATCCACGCTTGCCGGTTTTCGACCTGCTGGCTGAGCCGTTGCACGCCAACGGATTCAGCAAATCCGACACCAGCACGCGGGTCGCCGAGCTGCTCGACACCGTCGGGCTGCGGCACACCGATGCCAGCCGGTATCCCGGTGAATTCTCCGGCGGGCAGAAGCAGCGCATCGGGATCGCGCGGGCGCTGGCGCTGCGGCCCAAGATCCTCGCGCTCGATGAGCCGGTGTCGGCGCTCGACGTGTCGATTCAGGCCGGCATCCTCAACCTGCTGCTCGATCTGCAGCAGGAGCTCGGGCTGTCGTATCTGTTTGTTTCGCATAACCTTTCGGTCGTGAAGCACCTGGCCCACCGGGTCGTGGTGATGCTGCGCGGCGCCATCGTGGAGCAGGGTGACAGCGACGAGATCTTCAGCCGGCCACAGCACGAGTACACCCGCCGCCTGTTGGCGGCTGTGCCGCAACCGGATTCGGCCCATGGCTAAGCGTCTACTGGCGATAGTGCTCGCCGCGTTGGTCGTGGCCGGCTGCTCGTCGGCCGCCGACTACCTGACGACCGGGCCCGCCCCCGTCGTCGGCGCGACCAGCGATGTCAACCCGCAGAACCCGGCGACCCTGCGCGAGGGCGGCGACCTGCGACTGGCGCTCACCGAGTTCCCCTCGAACTTCAACACGTTGCACATCGACGGCAACTCCGCCGACGTCGCCGGCATGGTGAAAGCCACGCTGCCGCGGGCGTTCGTGATCGGACCGGACGGCTCCACCAGCGTCGACACCGACTACTTCAGCAGCGTCGAACTCACCGGGACCAACCCGCAGGTCGTCACCTACACCTTCAACCCGAAGGCCGTGTGGTCCGACGGCACGCCGCTCAGCTGGGAAGACATCGCCAGCCAGATCCACGCCACCAGCGGAGCCGACAAGAACTTCGCCATCGCCGGCACCAACGGCAGCGAACGGGTCAAGTCGGTGACCCGCGGGGTCGACGACCGCCAGGCGGTGATCACCTTCGCCAAGCCCTACGCGGAATGGCGCGGCATGTTCGCCGGCAACACCATGCTGCTGCCGAAGAGCATGACCGCCACACCGGAGGCGTTCAACACGGCCCAGCTTTCGGGCCCCGGACCGTCGGCCGGCCCGTTCATCGTCTCCGCACTGGATAGGACCAAGCAGCGAATTGTGTTGACCCGCAACCCCAGATGGTGGGGTGAACGGCCACGGCTGGACCGGATCACTTTCCTGGTGCTCGACGATTCGGCCCGGCTTCCGGCGCTGCAGAACAAGGCGATCGACGCGACCGGACTCTCCGGGCTGGATCAGATGACGATCGCCAGGCGCACCACAGGCGTTTCCATCCGCCGAGCGCCGACGCCGAGCTGGTATCACTTCACCTTCAACGGCGCGAAGGGCTCGATTCTGGCCGACCCGGCATTGCGGCGCGCCATCGCCGAGGGGATCGACCGGCAGAGCATCGCCGCCGTCAGCCAGCACGGACTCAACAGCCATCCGGCCGCGCTGAACAACCACATCTATGTCGAGGGCCAGCAAGGCTACGAAGACAACAGCGGCGTCGTGGCCTACAACCCGGAGAAGGCCAAGCGCGACCTCGACGCGCTGGGCTGGAAACTCAATGGGCGGTTTCGCGAACGCGATGGACGGCAACTCGTCGTCCGCGACTTGTTCTACGACGCGCAGACCAGCCGGCAGTTCGGTCTGATCGCGCAGCACAGCCTCGCCCAGATCGGCGTGAAGCTCGAGCTGATGGCGAAGGCCGGCAGTGGCTTCTTCACCAACTACATCAACGTCGGCGCGTTCGACATCGCCCAATTCGGTTGGCAAGGTGACGCTTTCCCGCTGTCGGCGCTCACCCAGATCTATGTCTCCGGCGGCGAGAGCAACTTCGGCAAGATCGGCAGCGCCGACATCGACGCCAAGGTCGAGAAGACGCTCGAAGAGCTGGATCCGGCCAAGGCGCGGGTGCTGGCCAACGACGTCGACAAAGCGATCTGGGCCGAGGGATTCAGCCTGCCGCTGGTGCAGTCACCCGGCAACGTCGCGGTCAACAGCTCGCTGGCCAACTTCGGTGCGCCCGGCCTGGCTGACCTCGATTACACGGCAATCGGTTTCATGCGCTGACCGTCAAGGGCGCAAAAGCTTGCATTTCGCCTGGCAGAACGTAATTCTTGGTGCCATGACCGCGACGATCGACCGACTCGACATCGGCGCGCTCCCGCTTGCGCCGAAGAATCCGCTGCCGATTCGGCAGGTGCTGTCGGCGGCGCGGGCGTTGCACAGCGGACTGACGCTGTTGAGTGCGGCTGGCGGACCGGTGACCCGCTTCGTCCCGCTGCCGAAGTTCCTAGCCCCGGCCCTGGTGCTGGTCAGCTCGCCCAACGGCGTGCGCGACGTGTTGGGACGCACGGACGGACTCACCGAGCGATGCCTGATCCACCAGGAAATCCGGAACGTGTCGGGCGACAACCTCTTCGTCCTGCCCAACAGAGAATGGGCTCCGCGCAAACGCGCACTACAACCGGTGTTCACCAAACACAGCGTCGGCAGCTTCGGGAGGCACATGACACAGGCGGCGCAAACGTCCGCCGATGACTGGCTGTCGACGGGCGACATCGACCTCGACTCTGAGTGCCGCCGACTCGCCATGCGGTCACTCGGCCGCTCGATCCTCGGTGTCGACGTCAACGAATTCGGCAACGAGATCGCCCAGAACATGCACGTGGCATCGGCCTACGCGACCGATCGTGCACTACGGCCGATGCGCGCCCCACGGTGGCTCCCGACGCCGCCACGACGTCGCGCGCGCGCCGCGGTGGCGACGATGCGCCAAGCCACCATGGACATCCTGCAGGCGTGCCGTGCGGACCCAACCCGCGATGCGCCGCTGGTTCACGCGTTGATCGCCGCCGCCGACCCCGACACCGGCCGGCCGCTGTCCGACGAGGCCATCGCCAACGAGCTGTTGATCTTCATGCTGTCCGGCCATGACACTACGGCGACGATGCTGACCTACGCCTTATGGCAACTCGGCCACCATCCCGAGATGCAGGACCGGGTCGCCGCCGAGGTTGCCGAGATCGGCGATCGAGAACTGACGCCCCAGGACCTCCCCCGGCTGGGATACACCGCCCAGGTGATCAACGAGTCATTGCGACTGTGCCCGCCCGCCGCGGGGGTCGGTCGGTTAGCGCTGGGCGACATCGCGGTGGACGGCTACCGGGTGGAAGCGGGGAGCATCGTGGCCGTCGCAATCACTGCGCTGCACCGGGATCCGGCTTTGTGGGAACGCCCACTGGTATTCGA
>CBAAAS010000260.1:0-5259 GCA_964658855.1 uncultured Mycobacterium sp. | reverse complement strand
TGCACGGGGCTCGCCGTATCGAGAGACCGGGGGTCACTGCAGCCCTCAGGACACCTGCTCGGTCATTTGTCGCTCGATGCCAGAAGCATAGGCAAGGCTGCCCTAATTTCGCAAGGGGTTGCCCGTGTCCGCGTCCGCGCCACCGGCAGGCCGCGAACCGGCAGGCCGAAGCCGACCAGCGCGTCGAGCACTGCCTGACCCCGTCGCATAGCGGCCAGTTCGTCGGTGCCCGCCAGTTGCGGCACCTGAGTCGCAGATGCCACCACCATCGACCCGACGGTGTGCCACATGGTCGCGATCGGCAGCGCGCCACCGCTGGCCGTGTACAGCTTGGCGAACAGGGGCTCTAGCGTCCGGTGGCAGCGATGGGCAACCCAGGTCGTCAGCGCCGCCTCGCTGGGCAGCCGGACCACGCCGTCGCTCAACGCGTCACCGACGCACGGGTCATCAGGCAGCACCCGCACCGTGGGGTCGACCACCCCGGCCCAGTCAATGACTCCATCGGAGTCGACGTGGACCCACAGGTTCTCCAGCCCGGTGTCCCACGCTCTGGCTTCCAGTACCACCAGCGCAACCACCCGGCCGATCACAGTGTGGACCAGCGTGGCTGCCAATTGCTTTGCGGCGCTTCGGCGGTCCATGTCGATCGCGGCCGCGTCGAACATCGTCTTCAACCGATCGGTGCTCAGCGCCGAAGTCAGCGGCCACCAGCGGCGCACCGACACATCGCCCAACACCGCGACGCCGTAGACCCGCGGGCATTGCGGGTACAGCTCGCGGAGCCGCCGGCTGGACTCGTGCAGCGGCAGCACGCGGTCAATCGTCATGGCCGCGATCAGCGGGTCGTCGATCACTATCGTCACGTTCACCTCCTGTTGTAAGGTTAGCCTAACCATATGATCGACTTCGAATCTATGGGGACCCTCACAACGGCCGGGTGTGCCGCCGCGAGCGCCACGAGTTTTGACTGCCGCGAGGCGGTGTCCGGTGGGAGACGTACGACAGTCGGTAGTAAGCGCGGGTACGCTGGCGACGTTGCCAAGGAGATGAGCAAACATGGCTAAGCTGACGCGGCTCGGGGATCTCGAGCGCGCGGTGATGGATCACCTCTGGTCCGCTCCCCAACCGCAGACCGTCCGTCAGGTGCACGAGGCGCTTTCTGTGCAGCGCGATCTCGCCTATACGACGGTGATGACCGTGCTGCAGCGACTGGCGAAGAAGAACCTGGTCTCGCAAATTCGTGACGACCGTGCGCATCAGTACGCGCCGGTCCATGGGCGCGATGAACTGGTCGCCGGGCTGATGGTCGATGCGCTCGACCAGGCCTCCGACACCGGGAGCCGCCATGGCGCCCTCGTGCATTTCGTCGAGCGCGTCGGCGCTGATGAAGCAGAGGCCCTGCGGCGTGCGCTCGATGAGTTGGAATCAGGCCATCGAAAATCGCCGCCTGGTGGCGCTCGACCCGAAAACTGAGGGACACTGGACCCGTGTCCGGGCTGGCCTTCACCATACTTGCGGTGATACTGGTCGGCCCGGTGCCGGTTCTGCTGGCCCGTGCGACGTGGCCATTGCGAGCCCCGCGTGCAGCGATGGTGCTCTGGCAGGCGATTGCCGTCGCCGCGGTGCTGTCGGCATTCAGTGCGGGCTTTGCTATCGCCAGCCGACTATTCGTTCCGGGAGCTGACGGCCGGCCGACTGCCAGTCCTGCCGCAGAGATCGGTCGGCTCGGCTGGCCGCTGTGGATTCTCGACGTCGCGGTCTTCGGGCTCACCCTGATGGTCGGCGCCCGACTGTTGGTAGCCGTGGTCCGGGTAGCGGTCGCCACGCGCCGGCGGCGGGCCCACCATCGCATGCTGGTCGACCTGCTCGGCTTGTCGCCGGATCTGATGGCCGCGCGGGCGTGCGCTCACGGCCGCGATCTGCGCGTGCTGGAAGTGGCGCAGCCGCTGGCCTACTGCCTGCCCGGAGTGCGCAGGCGCGTCGTCGTCAGCGAAGGCACGTTGGACTCCCTGACCGAAGACGAGGTCGCCGCGATCCTCAGCCACGAGCGTGCGCATCTGCGTGCCCGCCACGACCTGGTGCTCGAGGCATTCACCGCGGCGCACGCCGCGTTCCCCCGATTCGTCCGCAGCGCAAGCGCTTTGGACGCCGTGCAATTGCTGGCTGAGCTGTTGGCCGATGACGCCGCGGTCCGGGTAGCCGGCCGCGCTCCCCTGGCTCGCGCACTGGTGGCCTGCGCCTCTGGCCGCGCGCCGCTGGGTGCATTGGCCGCCGGTGGCGCGCACACCCTGCTGCGGGTCCGACGGCTGTCCGGCAGCGGCAACAGCCTGTGGGTGTCCACGGCCGCCTACCTCGCCGCGGCGGCTGTCCTGGTCGTGCCAACCGTTGCGCTCGCTATCCCCTGGCTCACCGAACTGCACCGGCTGTTCACCGCCGCCTAACCCGGCGACCGGCCACGCACCGCACTATGGCGATACTTTGCAGAGGCATGAATCCCGCTGTGCCACAGTGTTCGGTGCAGGGCCTTGGATGAAGTCACGAAATTGAGAGGCGCACACATGAGCTCGTCGGAATCAAAGACCGGTACCGCGCAGATCGGCGTCACCGGCTTGGCGGTGATGGGCTCGAATCTCGCCCGCAACTTCGCCAGCCACGGCTACACGGTGGCGTTGCACAACCGGTCGATCGCCAAGACCGACACGCTACTCAAGGAGCACGGCGACGAAGGCAAGTTCGTCCGGTCGGAGACCATCGCGGAATTCCTGGATGCGCTGGAGAAGCCGCGCCGGGTGATCATCATGGTGAAGGCCGGTGACCCCACCGACGCCGTCATCAACGAGCTCGCCGACGCGATGGAAGACGGCGACATCATCATCGACGGTGGCAATGCGCTCTACACCGACACCATCCGCCGCGAGAAGGCCATCAGCGAGCGCGGATTGCATTTCGTCGGGGCCGGCATCTCCGGCGGTGAGGAAGGCGCGCTGAAGGGCCCGTCGATCATGCCGGGCGGACCTGCCGAGTCGTACAAGTCGCTGGGCCCGCTGCTGGAGGAGATCTCCGCGCACGTCGACGGGGTCCCCTGCTGCACCCACATCGGCCCCGACGGCGCCGGGCACTTCGTCAAGATGGTGCACAACGGCATCGAATACTCCGACATGCAGCTCATCGGCGAGGCCTACCAGCTGCTGCGCGACGCGCTCGGCAAAAGCGCACCGGAGATCGCCGACGTGTTCGCCGAATGGAACAAGGGCGACCTGGACAGCTTCCTCATCGAGATCACCGCACAGGTGTTGCGCCAGACCGATGCCAAGACCGACAAGCCACTCGTCGATGTCATTGTCGATGAGGCCGAGCAGAAGGGCACCGGGCGCTGGACGGTGAAGTCCGCGCTCGACCTCGGTGTGCCGGTGACCGGAATCGCCGAGGCGGTGTTTGCCCGCGCACTGTCCGGCTCGGTGGCCCAACGCAAGGCCACCACCGGCCTGGCCTCCGGTGATCTGGGTCAAAAGCCAAGTGACGCAAAGCAGTTCGTCGACGACGTCAGCAAGGCGCTCTACGCGTCGAAGATCATCGCCTACGCGCAGGGCTTCAATCAGATCCAGGCCGGCAGCGCGGAATACGACTGGGGCATCACCCCGGGCGATATGGCCACCATCTGGCGCGGTGGATGCATCATCCGGGCCAAGTTCCTCAACCGGATCAAAGACGCCTTCGACGACGACCCCGACCTGCCCACGCTGATCGCCGCGCCGTATTTCCGCAGCGCCATCGAGTCGGCCGTCGACAGTTGGCGACGTGTCGTGGTGACCGCCACCGAACTGGGTATCCCCATCCCGGGTTTCGCCTCGGCGCTCTCGTATTACGACGCGCTGCGCACCGAGCGACTGCCCGCCGCGCTCACCCAGGGCTTGCGGGACTTTTTCGGCGCACACACCTATGGACGGACTGATGAGGACCCGAGCAAGAAGTTCCACACCCTCTGGAGTGGAGACCGCAGCGAAGTACCTGCTTAGCGGGCCCAGATGAAGTTTCTGGACGGGCACCGCCCGGCGTACGACCTGACGTACGACGACGTCTTCATCGTTCCGAACCACTCGGACGTGGCGTCGCGCTTCGACGTCGACTTGTCCACCAACGACGGATCCGGCACCACGATCCCGGTGGTGGTGGCCAATATGACCGCGGTGGCGGGGCGGCGGATGGCCGAGACGGTGGCCCGTCGCGGCGGAATTGTCGTTCTGCCGCAGGACCTTCCGATCACCGCGGTGCAGCAGACGGTCGACTTCGTCAAGAGCCGTGACCTGGTGGTCGACACCCCGGTGACGCTGGAGCCCGACCACTCGGTCTCCGACGCGCTGGCGCTGATCTCCAAGCGCGCGCACGGCGCCGCGGTCGTGACCTTCGAGGGACGGCCGATCGGCCTGATCACCGAAGCATCCTGTGACGGGGTCGACCGCTTCGCCCGGGTTCGCGACATCGCGATCACCGACTTCGTCAAAGCGCCGGTGGGAACGAATCCGCGAGAAGTTTTCGAACTGCTCGAACACGCCTCGGTCGATGTCGCGGTGATGACTGCCACCGACGGCACCCTCGCCGGTGTGCTGACCCGGACCGGCGCGATCCGCGCCGGGATCTACACGCCGGCCGTCGACCGGCAGGGCCGGCTTCGCATCGCCGCGGCGGTCGGCATCAACGGCGATGTGGTCGCCAAGGCACAGGCGGTCGCCGAAGCCGGCGTCGACCTGATCGTTGTCGACACCGCCCACGGTCACCAGGTCAAGGCCCTGGACGCGATCAAGTCGATCGCGTCGCTGGACCTGGGCGTGCCGCTGGTCGCAGGCAACGTGGTGTCGGCGGACGGCACCCGCGACCTGGTCAGTGCCGGCGCGTCGATCGTCAAGGTCGGGGTAGGCCCGGGAGCCATGTGCACCACCCGCATGATGACCGGTGTGGGTCGCCCCCAGTTCTCTGCGGTCCTCGAATGCGCCTCGGCGGCAAGGCAACTCGGCGCGCATGTGTGGGCTGACGGCGGCGTGCGACACCCGCGCGACGTGGCGTTGGCGCTGGCCGCCGGCGCGTCCAACGTGATGATCGGATCGTGGTTCGCGGGCACCTACGAATCTCCCGGCGACTTGATGCGCGACCGCGACAACAAGCTCTACAAGGAGAGCTACGGCATGGCGTCCAAGCGGGCGGTCGTCGCCCGTACCACCGCCGACAGTGCCTTTGATCGCGCCCGCAAAGCACTCTTCGAGG
>CBAAAS010000259.1:0-5265 GCA_964658855.1 uncultured Mycobacterium sp. | reverse complement strand
AGCGCGTCGAGTTCGTCGACCAGCAGATAGAACACGTCATCGGCGGTCTCGAGCTTTCCGGCTTTCACCAACCTGCGTCCCAGCTCACGAAGTAGGTTGCGCAGCAGCCAGTTCGCGCGCACCATCCGGTCGCGGCGAACTTCGCGGTCGCGAATCTGGTGGGCGGCCAGCAGCGCCACCGGCCGAGCGCGAAGCGGGATCAGCGGGCGAGATGTCTCCGAACGAGTAGGCGACTCAAGCGATTTGGAGGCCATCCGGAGCATCAGCTCAGGGTCGTCGGCGTAGCTGGACGATCGCATCTCCAACTCCGCGGGACCGCGGTGGCCGAACGCCTTCAGTTCAGCGAGCAGGGTCGCATGGAACTCCGGGGTCTGGGTGGACAGCTCCTCGAGATGGTCACCGGCGCCGGCCAGAATCCGGAGCACGTTGGGATCGCGTCGCGCGGCATCCGCGATTCGATACACGGCGCTCAGCGGACCCGCACTGGCCAGCTCCTGGCCGACCGGCAACACCATGTCGCGTCCGTTCAGGCCGCGCAGGATCACGCTGAGCGCGGCGAACGCCATGAATGACCCGGATGCCAGAACCCAGCCGTCGATGACGTGGTCGCGCGCCAATAGGATCAAGCTCTGCAGTCGTGGTTCGGTGAGCTGCGAAAGGTCGCCCGCCGCAATCCCTTCCAGACGCGCGACGTCCTCGACGAAGTCACCCGTGTCACGGTCTGCACCGATGATCAGGCCGGCCAGGTTGACCCCGAACACACCCAGGTTGCGGATGGTGCGCAACGGACCCGCGGCGGTGCGCGCTTCGGGCGGTAGCTGCTGCTCACCGTGTATCGGCATGGCGGCCACGCTCGGGCCGAAGAACTGGCTCTGCCGAACGACGGTCCCCGGCTTGACGAAAGGCACGACTTCGGCCATGTAATGCGCGGTCGTGATGGCGCCATACAGACGGTGAGCGAACACTCCGACCGTGCGGGTGGCCATTTCGCGCTGGATCAGTCCGCCCGGACGCAGACGTCCGGCGATGACCGCACCTGACGCGCGTAACCCCTTGACCGTCACCGACGCCGACGACGGCGAGAAGGGCCCGGGCAGCGCCTCGGACAGGTTGGTGGCCAGATACGTCGGGAAGCGGCGGTCGATCGGTGTGTCGAACTCACCGTTGCCGCCGTCCGGACCGGCCATCTCGGTCGCGACCCCGTCGGCAGCCGGAACATCGACTGCCGGGATGTCCTGCACGTGCGTCAGTCGCCACGGCAGCGACGCCGACCAGGGACCGATGCTCACCCGACCGCGTACCGCCAACGCGACGTCGTCCAGACAGTCCTGAGCAGTCCAGGCTGGCTCGACATTCCACTTATCATGCAGCAGAGCGGTATTCAGCGACGGCGCACTCAGCAGCAGGTCGAGTTCGGCGCCCGCGGTCAGCCGTCGAAGCAGTCGAGACGCCATCGGCCGTCCGAGCTTCGCCGCTATCTCACCGAGGCTGAGCTCGCCGGGTGCGGCAAGGTTCACCGCTCCGCTGCCGAGGTGCGGGTCGACTGCCGCGCGGACAAAGGTCCGGTGCGCGTCATCGGTGTGCACGACTTGCACGGTGCGGTTCGCGGCACCGGGGAAGAACGCGGAAGCCAATGCTCGCCGCACCCAGTTGTCGACGCCGCGGCCGAGGATCGCCGCAGCACGAATCGCCACCCACTCGGCACCGGACGCGGCGATCATGTCCTCGGCGCGCGCTTTGTCCAGACCGAGTGCCGACACCGGTTGCAGCGGCTCACTTTCCGACAGCAGCTCACCGCTTCTGCCGACGCCGTAGACGTGGGCGGACGAGGCGAAGACGATGCGCCGGGTCCCGCTGTGGTCTGCCGCGTCGAGCACGTTGACGGTGCCGCCGATATTGACCTCCTGGTCGCCGGTCTGACCCGAAGCCGGGTTGAGCGCCCATGCGCAATGCACGACGACCTCGGTGCCCTCGACTGCCCGCCGCACCGCGGCGGCGTCGCGAATGTCACCCTGGACGAAGGTCGCTTCGCTCGGCCAGCTTTCGGGTTGACGACGAGCCAGGCCCACCACGTCGTGGCCCGCACTGAGCAGGCGTAACACGATGCCGCGACCAACAACTCCGCCGGCCCCGGTGACAGCGATCCTCATGGGCTAGTCGTCGTCGTCGAGGAACGCGGCATTGACCAAGTCGTCGAGATCCATTGTCGCCAGGTCTTTTTCCTTGTCCTGATCCGCTTCTGCGCCATTGGCCTCGTTGGCCAGCCCGAGCAACAGGTCCAGCACTCCGGCCTGCCGCAGCCGCTTGACCGGGATGGAGGCCAGCACGCGCTGGATCTCCGCTTCACCGGGTGCAGCTTTGGGGGTTACCTCGGCCGAGGCGCCGACCAGCTCCTGGCGGAAGTATCCCGCCAGCGCCGCGGAGTTCGGGTAGTCGAAGATCAGTGTCGGCGAAAGCGGCAGCCCGGTGGCGGTTTTGAGTCGGTTGCGCATCTCGACAGCGGTCAGGGAGTCGAAGCCCAATTCCTGGAATGCCATGTCCGGGTCGATGGAGTCCGGAACGCTGTTGCCCAGCACGGTCGCGATATGCGAGCGCACCAGATCCAGCAGCACCGACTGCTGCTCGTCCTCGGGCAAGCCGTCGAGCCGTTGCAGCAGCGCGGACTTCGATTTGGCCGCGGCCAGCGAGTCATCGACCTGACGCCGCGCCGGCGCGTTGATGAGGTCGACGAACATCGGCGGCAGGGTGCCCCCGTCGAACTTCACCCGCAGGGCGGCGGTGTCGATGTGTGCGGGCAGCAGGAACGGCTCGTCGATCACCATTGCGGTGTCGAGCAGTTGCAGCGCCTGCGTCGAGGACATGGCCACGATGCCGTCGCGCGCGAACCGTGCGAAGTCGACAGCCTCGAGGTCGCCGGTCATGCTGCTGGTCTGATCCCACAGGCCCCAGCCCAGCGAGATCGCCGGCAAACCGCGTGTCCGGCGATGCACCGCCAAGCCGTCCAGGAAGCTGTTGGCCGCTGCGTAATTCGCCTGGCCCGATGATCCCACCAGACCGGCCATCGAGGAGAACATCACGAACGCCGACAGGTTCGAATCCTTGGTCAGCTCATGGAGGTTCCAGGCCGTATCCACCTTCGCCCGCAGCACCGCGTCCATCCGTTCCGGAGTCAGCGATGTCACCACCGCGTCGTCGAGCACACCCGCGGTGTGAATCACTGCGGACAACGGATGCTGGACCGGAATGTCGGCCAGTACCTTGGCCAGCGCCACCCGATCGGCGGCGTCGCAGGCGACGAGCGAAACCTCGGCACCATTGGCGGACAGCTCCGCAGCCAACTCCGTGGCACCGGGAGCGTCCGGGCCGCGCCGACCGATCAGCACCAGGTTGCGCACACCGTGACTGGCCACGACATGACGGGCCAGCGCTGAACCGGCCATGCCGGTACCACCGGTGATCACCACGGTGCCCAACGCCCAGGCATCCGGCATCGTCAAAACCACCTTGCCGGTATGACGGGCCTGGCTTAGGTACCGCAGCGCCGCGGGCGCACGCCGCACGTCGAAAGTGGTTACCGGCAACGGGCGCAACGTCGCATCCTCGAAGAGCGCAGCGAGGTCGGACAGCATCCGCTCGATGTGATCGGCCCCCGCCTCGAACAAGTCGAAGGCGCGGTAACGCACGCCGCCGTGCTCCGCGGCGACCTCACCGGCGTCACGGATATCGGTCTTGCCCATCTCGAGGAATACCCCACCGGGGACGACCAGACGCAATGAGGCGTCGACGAAATCGCCGGCCAGGGAGTCCAGCACCACATCCACGCCACGACCGCCCGTCGCCGCACGGAATTTGTCCTCGAACTCCAGCGAGCGGGAGTCACCGATGTGGTCGTCGTCAAAGCCCATCGACCGCAACGTGTCCCACTTGCCCTGGCTGGCGGTGGCATAGACGTCCAGCCCGAAGTGCCGCGCGAGCTGCACCGCGGCCATCCCGACACCACCGGCGCCGGCATGGATCAGGATCCGCTGGCCCGCCTTGACATCGGCCAACGCGGTCAGCGCGTAGTAGGCCGTCGCGAATACCACCGGTGCGGTCGCAGCCTCGGTGTAGGACCACCCCGACGGGAAGTCCATCAGCAGACGCGCATCGGTGACCGCCATCGTGCCGGTGCCCTCGGGGAACAACCCGGTCACCCGGTCACCGACCACGAAACGGCGGACATCAGGGGCGGTTTCGATCACCACACCCGACGCCTCGACGCCCATGACGGCGTCTTCGTCGGGATAGAGACCGAGCGCGATCATGACGTCGCGGAAGTTGGCCGGCATGGTGCGAACCGCGACCCTCACCTGACCGGCGTCCAGAGCTGCGTCAGCGTCCGGGATCGGTTCGAGCACGAGGTTCTCGAACGTGCCCCTGCTAGACATGCCCAGGCGCCACGCGTCGCCACCCGGTGGCACCAACAGTGCGTCCACCGCCCGGCTTCCGTGTACCCGGCCCGTGTACACGGTGTCATTGCGCACCAGAACCTGCGGCTCGCCGGCCGCCAGTACCGCCGCTATCGTCGTATCACTGAGTGCCACATCGGAATCGGCCAACACGATCCGGCCCGGGTGCTCAGTCTGGGCCGAGCGCACCAGCCCCCAGACTGCGGCACCGGCCAGATCGGTGACGTCCTCCCCCGGCCTTCCGACCGCACCTCGCGTCGACACCACAAGCGTTCCGGAATCGTGTTCTTCGAGCCATGTCTGCAACGCGGCCAATGCTTCGTGGGTGCGAAGGTAGGTGGAGCCCAGCGCATCGTCGTCGGCGGGCTGAGATTCGAAGACGTCGTATGCCGGTGCCTCAGCGGGTGATCCAAGCACCGCAGGTGACCAGACCACCTCGAAAATCCGGTCGGGACCAGACCCCGATACCGCGGCCATCAATTGCTGCCGCGACACCGGACGCGCCACCATGGAGGCCACCGACAACACCGGGAGCCCAAGCGCGTCAGACAGTTCCACCGACACCGACGACGGGCCGGAAGGCACGATGCGTGCCCGCACCGACGATGCGCCGGCCGCGTGCAGCGACACGCCCTGCCACGAGAACGGCACCAGGACACCGTCTTTGCCGTCATGGTCGGCTTCGGTGGCGGTGATCATTGCGTGCAGCGTGGCGTCGAGAACCGCCGGGTGTACCCCGAATCCGACCGGCGACACCCCGGCGTCGCTGGGCAGTGACACGTCGGCGAAGATCTCGTCGCCGCGGCGCCAGACAGCG
>CBAAAS010000258.1:0-5275 GCA_964658855.1 uncultured Mycobacterium sp. | reverse complement strand
GAATTCCAGCTCGCCGAAAGCCTTGACCGAGATCATGTTCACCGACACCACCGCCACCAGCGCGATCAGCGCGATGGTCCACTGCGGTATCGCCTGCAGCGGTCGCCAGTAGTGGAAATAGTTGGCGATCGCGGTGGAGTCCACGATGGCGGCCATAGCCCAGTTCAGGAAGTACAGCCAACCCGCGACGAAGGCCGTTTTCTCTCCGAAGAACTCCCGGGCATAGGACACGAACGAACCCGACGACGGGCGGCGCAGCACCAGTTCGCCGAGCGCGCGCAGGATCAGGAACACGAAGATGCCGCAGAACCCATAGACCAGGAACAACGCGGGGCCCGCTGACCCCAGCCGCCCGCCCGCGCCGAGGAACAAGCCGGTTCCGATCGCCCCGCCGATGGCGATCATCTGTATTTGCCGCGGGCGCAGGTCGTGGTGATAGCCGGCGTCTTCGCGGGCGAACCCGGCGTTTCCGTCCGCGGCAGGCTCGGGCGTACTTGGCAGCGGAGGCATGGACTTCCTATCGTCGTGGGGCAACGCTGCGGCGCCGGGCACGACCGCTGAAGAGGCTGGTTGGCGAAACTATCCCACGGTGTGATGTCCGCCTCAACCGATGGGGAACAAACTCTGGGGTGACCTCGTTGAGCCCTGTGACAACCTTGAGTGATGCAGACTCAACCCTGGCTTGACAACGACGTACCGTCGAAGGCAGTGTTGAGCGCGGTTCACTCAGCAGCGTAGTGCATACGAAGCTCGATTATCAGGGAGGATTCACTATGGCTCGTGCGGTCGGTATCGACCTCGGGACCACCAACTCCGTCGTCGCAGTTCTCGAGGGCGGCGACCCAGTCGTCGTCGCAAACTCAGAGGGTGCAAGGACGACTCCATCCGTCGTGGCGTTCGCGCGCAACGGCGAAGTGCTGGTCGGCCAGCCCGCCAAAAACCAGGCGGTGACCAACGTCGATCGCACCATTCGCTCGGTCAAGCGCCACATTGGCACGGACTGGTCGGTGGAAATCGATGGAAAGAATTACACGGCACAGGAGATCAGTGCTCGCGTTTTGCAGAAGCTGAAGCGCGACGCCGAAAGCTACCTCGGCGAGGACATCACCGACGCGGTGATCACAGTGCCCGCCTACTTCAACGACGCCCAGCGTCAGGCGACCAAGGAGGCCGGCCAGATCGCCGGCCTGAACGTGCTCCGGATCGTCAACGAGCCGACCGCGGCCGCGCTGGCCTACGGCTTGGACAAGGGCGAGAAGGAACAGACCATCCTGGTCTTCGACCTCGGTGGTGGCACGTTCGACGTGTCGCTGCTGGAGATCGGTGACGGCGTTGTCGAGGTCCGCGCGACCTCCGGTGACAACCACCTCGGTGGTGACGACTGGGACCAGCGTGTCGTCGACTGGCTGGTCGAGAAGTTCAAGGGCACCAGCGGCATCGACCTGACCAAGGACAAGATGGCGATGCAGCGGCTGCGTGAAGCGGCCGAGAAGGCAAAAATTGAATTGAGCTCGAGTCAATCGACCTCGATCAACCTGCCCTACATCACCGTTGACGCGGACAAGAACCCGCTGTTCCTCGACGAGCAGCTGACCCGCGCCGAATTCCAGAAGATCACCCAGGATCTGCTCGACCGCACGCGGCAGCCGTTCCAGTCGGTGATCAAGGACGCCGGCATCGCGGTGTCCGACATCGACCACGTGGTCCTGGTGGGCGGGTCTACCCGGATGCCGGCGGTATCGGATCTGGTCAAGGAGATGACCGGCGGCCAGGAGCCCAACAAGGGCGTCAACCCCGATGAGGTTGTTGCCGCGGGCGCGGCCCTGCAGGCCGGTGTGCTCAAGGGTGAGGTGAAAGACGTTCTGCTGCTTGATGTCACACCGCTGAGCCTTGGTATCGAAACCAAGGGTGGCGTGATGACCAAGCTGATCGAGCGCAACACCACCATCCCGACCAAGCGGTCGGAGACCTTCACCACGGCCGACGACAATCAGCCGTCGGTGCAGATCCAGGTCTTCCAGGGTGAGCGCGAGATCGCGGCGCACAACAAGCTGCTCGGCAGCTTCGAGCTGACCGGCCTGCCGCCGGCCCCGCGTGGCGTGCCCCAGGTCGAGGTCACCTTCGACATCGACGCCAACGGCATCGTGCACGTCACGGCCAAGGACAAGGGCACCGGCAAGGAGAACACGATCAAGATCCAGGAGGGCTCCGGCCTTTCCAAGGAGGAGATCGACCGGATGATCAAGGACGCCGAGGCGCACGCGGACGAAGACCGCACGCGTCGCGAAGAGGCGGACGTCCGCAACCAGGCCGAGACGCTGGTCTACCAGACGGAGAAGTTCGTCGCTGAACAGCGCACTGCCGAAGGTGGATCCAAGGTTCCCGAGGACACGCTGAACAAGGTGGATGCCGCAGTGGCAGAAGCCAAGACGGCACTCGAAGGCACCGACATCGGCGCCATCAAGACCGCGATGGAGAAGCTGGGCCAGGAGTCGCAGGCTCTCGGTCAGGCCATCTACGAGGCCACCCAGTCCGAGCAAGCCGCCGGCGGCGGCGAGTCGGGCGCGGGCGGTGCCGACGATGTTGTCGACGCGGAGGTGGTCGAGGACGACCATGAGGGCCAGTGACCGAGGCCAATCCAGAAGAACCGGTAACCGTTACTGATAAGCGGCGCATCGATCCTGAAACCGGCGAAGTACGTCACGTGGCACCCGGTGCCGCCCTGCACGGGGCGGTACCGGAGCCCGCGGCCGATGCGGCCTCCGACGAGAAGGTCGCCGAGCTGACCGCTGATCTACAGCGGGTGCAGGCCGACTTCGCCAACTACCGCAAGCGGGCACTACGCGACCAGGAGGCAAGCGGCGAGCGGGCGAAAGCCGCTGTGGTGAACCAATTGCTGGGCGTACTCGACGATCTCGAGCGGGCACGTAGCCACGGAGATCTGGAGTCGAGCCCGCTGAAGTCCGTTGCCGACAAACTGGCCGGTGCGCTGAGCGGTCTCGGGTTGACGGCATTCGGCGCCGAGGGCGACGACTTCGACCCGGCGCTGCACGAGGCGGTGCAACACGAAGGCGACGGGGGCCAAGGCTCCAAGCCGGTGATCGGCAACGTGATGCGACACGGCTACAAACTCGGCGAGCACGTGCTTCGGCACGCGCTGGTCGGAGTCGTGGACACCGTCGCAGACAACTCCGGGGCAGCCGATACAGGCGATAAAGAAGCGAACAAGGGTGAGCAGCACGCAGAATCAGAACCGTCGGAGAAATAGCGACGGCGGTACTCAACGACGGCGGAGGAGGTGACGCGCTATGGCTCAACGTGAATGGGTCGAAAAGGACTTCTACAAAGAGCTAGGCGTCTCCTCTGACGCCAGCGCCAAAGAAATCAAGACGGCGTACCGCAAGTTGGCATCCGACTTGCATCCGGACAAGAACCCGGACGGTGCTGAACAGTTCAAGGCGGTCTCCGAGGCGTACAGCGTCTTGTCCGACGAGGCCAAGCGCAAGGAGTACGACGAGACCCGTCGGCTCTTCGCGGGCGGCGGCGGGTTCGGTCGTCGATTCAACGGCGGAGGCGGTGCCGGCGGCGATTTCGCCGGAGACGGCGCTGAGTTCAACCTGAACGACCTGTTCGACGCTGCCGGGCGCAGCGGCGGTAACAACATCGGTGACCTGTTCGGCGGATTGTTCGGACGGGGCGCGCAGCCTCGGCCCAGCCGGCCGCGTCGCGGCAACGACTTGGAAACCGAAACCGAGCTCGACTTCCTGGAAGCCACCAAGGGCGTGGCGATGCCGTTGCGGCTGACCAGTCCGGCCCCATGCACCAACTGCCATGGCAGTGGTGCCCGGGTGTAATCAGCCGCAACCAGGGCGCTTTCGGCTTTTCCGAGCCGTGCACCGACTGCCGCGGCAGCGGGTCGATCATCGAGCATCCCTGCGATGAGTGCAAGGGAACCGGTGTCACGACCCGCAGCCGCACCATCAACGTCCGAATTCCACCCGGTGTGGAAGACGGGCAGCGGATCCGCCTTGCCGGGCAAGGCGAGGCCGGCCTGCGCGGGGCTCCCTCGGGAGACCTGTACGTCACCGTGCATGTGCGGCCCGACAAGGTGTTCTCTCGTGACGGCGACGACCTCACTGTCGCGGTGCCGGTCAGCTTCAGCGAATTGGCTTTAGGGACAACGCTTTCCGTACCGACTCTGGATGGAAAGGTCGGTGTCCGGGTGCCCAAGGGGACTACGGACGGTCGCATCCTGCGGGTACGCGGGCGAGGTGTGCCGAAGCGTTCCGGCGGGCAGGGCGACCTTCTGGTCACGGTGAAGGTGGCGGTCCCGCCGAATCTGGAGGGCGCTGCCAAAGAGGCACTCGAGGCCTATGCGGTCGCCGAGCGGTCCAGCGGCTTCGATCCTCGGGCCGGATGGGCGGGCAACCGCTGATGGCCAAGAACGCAGGAGAGTCAAGCGCACGAACGTTTCTGATCTCGGTGGCCGCCGAACTGGCCGGTATGCACGCGCAGACGCTGCGTACCTACGACCGGCTCGGTCTGGTCAGCCCCGACCGCAGTTCCGGTGGGGGACGTCGCTATTCGCAGCACGACGTCGATCTGCTCCGTGAGGTGCAGCGGCTATCTCAAGACGAAGGCGTCAATCTCGCCGGCATCAAACGGATTATCGAGTTGACCAATCAGGTCGAGGCGCTGCGCTCGCGCATGAACGAGATGGCCGCCGAGATCGAGGTGTTGCGGAGGAATCAGCGACGAGACATCGCGGTCGTGCCGAAGAGCACCGCCGTGGTGGTCTGGAAGCCGCGCCGCTAGACACGGATCGCCGCGAGACAGACGCTAAGGCTGTTGCCTTCGCTGATTCACGACCCTGGTTTCTGTTTCGCGCGACTCTGTCAGACGCGGATCGAGAACTGGGCGATGCCCCAGTCGCCGGGCTGTGCCGATCGGTAACCGCCGCGGCGAAGCGCGTCCGTCGGGGCGGTCATCGGCTCGAAGCACACGACGTCCTCGCTGGGCGGGGCGAAGATCTGCGCCGCCGAATAGCCCTCTTCGAAGTGGACCTCGATCCGGCGATCGCCACCGGACACCGCGAACGCAACGCCGTCCGCCACCTGGTCGTATCCATCGTCAAAAGTCCTGTCGCCCAACGCTTCACTGAGGGCGGGCTGGACGACCGCTTCGCCGGTGGGCAGTCCCTTATCGTCGAGCGTCAGGTGGCGCATCGCCGGGGTTTCGATCACCCACTGATCGCGTGGCACGTCCGGTAGCTGTA
>CBAAAS010000257.1:0-5282 GCA_964658855.1 uncultured Mycobacterium sp. | reverse complement strand
AAGGAATTGGATTGAAGCTCAACCGATTTAGCGCCGCACTGAGCGTGCTCGTGACGGGCGTGCTGATCTTGTCGGCGTGCGGAAGTCACAACAACGCCTCGGGCGGAGGCACCAGCACGAGTGCGCCACCGGTGAAGGTGGCCTGCGGAGGCAAGCCGGACCTCAAAGCCAGCGGATCCACGGCCCAGAAGAACGCGATGACGCAGTTCGTCAAGGCGTTCGAGAGCGCCTGCCCAGGACAGTCGTTGGACTACACGGCCGACGATTCCACCGCCGGTATCAACGAATTTCTCAGCGGTCAAAACGATTTCGGCGGCTCGGATTCGGTTTTGTCGCGCGACGAGTACAACAGGGCTCAGCAGCGGTGCGGTTCGCCCACCTGGAACCTGCCCATGGTCGTCAGCCCGATCGCCATCGCGTTCAACGTCAACGGTGTGACGTCGTTGAACCTCGACGGTCTGACCGCTGCCCAGATTTTCAACGGCCAGATCAACATGTGGAACGACGGCGCGATCGCGCTGCAGAACCTGGGCGTGAAACTGCCCAACGAGCCGATTCACGTGGTGTTCCGCAGCGACGAGTCCGGAACCACGGACAACTTCCAGCGATACCTCGACACCGCTTCCCGGGGCACGTGGGGTTTCCCCGCCGGACGGAAGTTCAACGGCGGAGTCGGTGAGGGCGCGGTCGGCAACGACGGCGCCGCCGACAAGGTCAAGAACACCGAGGGGTCGGTGACCTACCTCGCGTGGTCGTTCGCGCAGCAGCAACATCTGAACGCGGCCAGCATCATCACCTCGGCCGGCCCGGACCCGGTGGCCATCAGCCCCGAATCGGTCGGCAAGACCATCTCCCAGGCCTGGTTCATCAAGAAGGGCGATGATCTCGCCCTCGACACCATCTCGTTCTACCGGCCGAATCAGCCCGGTTCGTACCCGATTGTGCTGGCGACCTACGAGATCGTCTGCTCCAAATACCCGGATCCCAAGGTGGGCGAGGCCGTGCGGGCCTTCCTGCAGAGCGCCATCGGCCCAGGTCAGAAGGATTTGACCGGCGCCGGATACATCCCGATTCCCGACGAGTTCAAGCCTCGGCTGTTGGACTCCATCAACGCGATCTCGTAAGGGGACGAAGCCCAATGTTCGAGGCCATTTTTCACCTCAGTCAACCCAGTGTTCCAAGCGTTTTCCCACGGTAGTAAATCTTTTGCATCATGGATTTTACGACGCTGCCGCCCGAAGTGATCTCGGCGTTGATTCATTCGGGGCCCGGTTCGGAATCGCTGGCTAACGCCGCTGCGGCGTGGCGCCAGCTCGGTGCCGACCTGGAGGACGCCGCGGACAGCTACGCGAATGCGGTGTCGTCGATGGCCGACACCTGGCACGGCCCGTCGGCGACGGCGATGTCTGCCTCCGCCGCACCATTTCTGAGCTGGCTTCGTACCACCTCGCAGCAGACCCAGCAGGTCGCCGCGTCGGCGCAGGCCGCAGGAGTGGCGTTCAACTCCGCGAGCGCGTCGGTGGTTCCGACGGCGACCGTTCTCGCCAACCGGACGCAGCTGGCCCAGCTGCTCGCCACCAACATCTTCGGCAGGAATCTGCCGGCCATTGCCGCGACTGAGGCCAACTACCAGCAAATGTGGGCGAATAACGCGGCGGCGATGACCCGGTATCAGGTCGCCTCGACCCAGGCCACCAACCTGCCGCAGTTCACCTCGCCCACTTCGACCACGGATCCGTCGGCACAGGCCACCCAGAGCGGAGCCCAGACCGCGGCGGCCACCAACTCGGGAAGCTCGACCGCAGCGAAGGCGGCGAGCTCGGCGACTCCGGCTTCGGCTTTACCCACCGCCGGCGACCCCAACTCCGGCTACGTCGGCCTGGCGAACACCTATGCCAACCAGTTCGTCTCGTCCGGATTCCCGATCAACCTGCTCAGCTACCTGGCGCAGAGCCAGTCGGCGCAGGCGTTGCAGGGCGTGAGCGCTCAGGTCGGCCAGGGCGTCTCGGAGGGCGAAGAGGCGCTGGGCGGCGGAGGTCTCGGCGGGGCAGCCGGAGCGCTGGGGGCGCTCGGTGCCGGCGGTGGCGGACTGGGAGCGCTGGGCGCTGCCGGGCTCTCGGCGCCCGCGGCGGCCGCGGCGACCGGTGTGGCGGTGCCGATGGGTGGCCTGATGGCGCCACCGGGCGCTGGGACACTGTTGGCGACCTCGCAGGCACCCGTCCAACTCGCTTCGGCGGCAACGCCGCTCGGCACGGGCGAGGCTGCCGGAATGCCGATGATGCCGCCGCTGATGGCGCCACCGATCTCGCCGGGCAGCGGCTGGCGCAAGCGCAAGCCGCAGAAGTACGAAGACATCTCGATCGGCGCCGAACTCAAGGGCAACGTGATGAAACCGCCCCCGTCGGCGGGATGACGTTCGGGTGTATCGCGAAAGCGCCTGCAGCAGCTGAGAAGCAGGTGTGGCGGCCGTCAGGCTCCGGCGTGCCGCGGACAGACTGCGGCGATGCTGACGCCGACGAAGAACCCGGCGTGGTAGCCGTCCAGACCGCTCTGCTGCATCACGTCATTGCCTACGTCGCTCGAGGGTCTGCCGCCGTCGAGTGCGTCGCAGACCTGATGGCCGGCAATGATCGCCGCCTGTCCGGAGGCGAAATTGATCTGCTTGGACTGCAAGGCATTCAAGAAACTGGAGTCGACGGCGTCGGCCTGCGCGTTGGCCGCGGTGACCGTCATGACGCTGAGCGACAGCGTCATGAGAATCAAAAGGATTAGGCCGGTCACTAGTGATCGCAGTGGATTGATCAAGCGCACTCGGGTGGTCGTCCTTTCTCATCCGGTCCGCTGAGCAGAATTCGCGAGTATTGCGGCAGTAGGCAAAGCTACTGACAGTGCGATCATTGCATGCCGCACCCGGACTTTTGAAGCGCGCACTGCGGCCGACACGGCCAACCCGGATCGTTAACCGAATGGCCATGCCCTGGGCATTCAGCGTTGGCAGACGGGGCACCAATACGCCACCCGATCGCCGCTGTCGTCATAGCTGATCGACGTGCCGCAGCGACGGCAACTCTGTCCACGGCGCCCGTACACCCACAGCTGCCGCCCGGGCCGGGTGTCACCGGTGGTGCAGCGGTTCTGACGGAAGCGGTTGACCCACAACATGTCGCGAGCGCGCACGACCAGTCGGCGAGGGTCGGTGATCGCACTCACCGGCGCGGTCGGCAGGTGTCCGCTGACGAAGCACAACTCGTTGCAGAAGACATTCCCGACCCCGGCCATCACGCGCTGGTCGAGCAGCGCCTCGGCGATACAACGGTCCGGACTCGCGATCAGATTGTCCGCGGCGATCTGCGCATCCCAGTCTTCGCCCAGCAGATCGGGTCCCAAGTGGTCAACGGCCTCGTCGTCGTGGTCGCGTTCCAGAATCTCCAGCACGCCCAAGTCGATGCCGAGCGCGCGGATATCTGTTGTTTCCAGGATGATTCGAACCCGGTAGTCGGCACGACCGGTCCGCGACGTGATCCGCCAGCTGCCGTCCATCTTCAGGTGCGAGTGGATACTGGCCGGCCCGACGCGGATGAACAGGTGTTTGCCCCGACTGCGCACCTCGTCGACCACATGGCCGCTCAGGTCGACCGTGGCATACCGCGGTACCCGAACATCGCAGCGGGTCAGCGCGTGACCGACCAACGCCTTGCGCAGTCTGTCCGCGGTACGGAAAACGGTGTCACCCTCGGGCATGGGCTATCGCAGCCGCAGCCCGCGCGGAGTCCGGGAGAAGCCGGCTTCGGTCAAGGCCGTCGCGACCGTCCCGGGTAGCTGCGGTCCCAATACCGGAGCACTGTTGATGCGCTCGATGAGGATCGAATTGATCTGCCCGGCAGTGACGAGATTCGCGACTGCGACCGCCGCGCCGTGGTTGGCCTCGGCATTGTCGTCGGCGAAGCTGAGCATCGACCGCCCGCCGCGCTCGAGGAACCACACCAGTTTGCCGTCCACCAGCACCACCAGCGCACCCGCTTTACGGCCCGGGCGCGCCGGACCGTCTTCGGTGGACCGTGACGGCCAGGGCAGCGCAGCGCCATACGGATTGGCCGGGTCTGCGGCGGCCAGCACCACCGCGTGGTACTCGGGCCGTTCGGGATCGACACCATCGAGGTAGCTGCGCAACCGGTCGACGGTGGACGCCACCGCGAACTGGGCGCCCCCGAGCGACTCGACGAAGTAACCACGCTGGCACCGGCCGGCGTCCTCGAAAGCGGTCAGCACCTTGTAGATCATGGCGAACCCGCCCGGGATCCCTTCGGCCCCGACCGCGCCCCTGGTCAGCACCCCGTGGCGGTTCAACAGCAACTCCGCTTGGTGGTGGGCGCGCGTGGTGGAATCAGGCTCGGCCGGCGGCAGCGCCGACCAGCGGCCTGCGACGGTCGGGTCGGCGGCCCGCGCCTGGGCGTGGGCCACGCTGTATCGACTCAGTCGCGGTGGCCGTTGGCCGCGGCCCAGCCGGTGCGCGGGGGCCGAACGTTTGCGGCCCGGCGCTCCCGACAGCATCGCGCGTACCGGCGCGAAGGTGTCGCCGGTGACCCACCCGGCCCAGATCAGTTCCCACAGCGCGGTTTTGAGCTCGCCCTCGCCGATGCCGTCCTGCCCCAACTGTCGGAAGAAGAACGCCCCGCCGCCGGACAACATGTCCAGAACGGCGCGGTGGGTCGTGGTGAACTCGATCTCCGATCCGGCCGCCAGCGTCAGCGGCGCGGTATCGGCGGAGTGAAAAGTCACCCAGCCGTCGCTGCCGGAGATCGAGCCTGCGCCCGACCACATCACCTCCCCGGAGGCCAGCAGCTCGTCGAGCAAGGCGGGGGAGTAATCCCGGACCCGTGGTGCCAGCACCAGCGACTCGATCGCCGACGCCGGCAGCGGTACGCCGGCGAGTTGATCGATGACCGCGAGCAGCCCGTCCAGGCCGGAGTTGGCCGCCGACCCGGTGCCCACCCCCTGCCAGGCCGGCAGAAATCGCGCGTAGGCGCTGGTACTGACCGGCTCGACCTGGGCCCGCAATGCCGCAAGCGAGCGGCGCCGCAGAATCCGCAGCACATCGGCATCGCACCACTCATCGCCGAGCGCGTCGGTGGAGAACTCGCCGCGCACCAGCTTCCCGTCGGCGGCCAGGCGGCCCAGCACATCGGCCGCGACGCGCAGCCCCAGCCCGAACCGGGTCGCGACGTCGGTGGTGGTGAACGGCGCATGGGTGCGCGCGTAGCGGCTGACCAGCTCACCCAGCG
>CBAAAS010000256.1:0-5284 GCA_964658855.1 uncultured Mycobacterium sp. | reverse complement strand
CGGGCGGTGACGCTCGACGGAACTGCCGTCGATGTAAGGCTCAGCGACAGCATCGACGAGGTCGCCGAAACTCTGGCGCCGAAGTCCGGTGAGGACGTGCTGGACGCGGCGGGCGGAACCGTGCTGCCGGGACTACATGATCACCACGTGCACCTGTACTCCGCGGCGGCCGCGGCGACCTCGATCCGGGTCGGCCCACCGCAGGTCCGCGAGCGCGCCGCACTGGCCGTCGCGCTGGCCGAAGCAGAGACCGGCGAGGACGGCTGGATCCGCGCAGTCGGATACCACGATTCGGTCGCGGGCCCCCTGGACCGCAACGTGCTGGACGCGATCACCCCCACGACGCCGCTGCGCATTCAGCATCGCAGTGGCGTGCTGTGGATCCTCAACTCGGCAGGCCTGGCCCGGGTCGGTCTGGCCGATCATCCAGACGGCAGACTGCGCAGCACCGGCTCCTGGGCGGATGCCCTGGGACGCAGCGAAACCAACCTGGCTGACCTCAGCCAGCGGCTCAGCGGCTACGGCGTTACCGGAATCACGGACGCCACACCGGATCTCGCGATCGCCGATATGGTGCGATTGTCGGAGCTGCACCGCCACGGCGAACTACGTCAGCACGTGCACTGTCTGGCCCCGGGTAAACGTATCCTGCACGACGACGACCTCGACCTCGATCAGCTGGCCGTCTGGATCGCCGAGCGGCACCGCGACGATCATCCGGTCGCCGTCCACTGCGTCACCGCCGCACAGTTGCTGGTGACGATCGCGGCGCTGTGCGAAGCCGGTTGTCATCCGGGCGACCGCATCGAGCACGCGGCAGTAGTTCCGCCGGATTGTCTGTCCGACCTGTCCGACCTCGGGGTGACCGTGGTGACCCAGCCCAATTTCGTTGTCGAGCGCGGTGATCAGTACCTCGACGAGGTGCCTGCTGCCGAACACGATCAACTGTGGCGGGTTTCGTCCCTGCTCGAGGCGGGGGTGCCGGTGGCGCTATCCACCGACATGCCGTTCGGTGACGGTAACCCGTGGGCCGCGATGCGCGCCGCGGTGCGTCGCACCACACACAGCGGAGCCGTGTTGGGTGGCAGTGAATGTGTCTCGGCCCGAACGGCTTTGACGATGTTTCTGGGCAGTGCGGAGCACCCCACCCGGCCGCGTCTCGTTGAACCCGGTGAACCTGCGGACCTGTGCGTGCTCAGCGTGACACCGCAGACAGCGCTGGCCGAATTGGAGGCGGGAATGGTCGCGGCGACCATCATCGGCGGCGAAATTGCCTACCCGGCAACCTGAATCAGGAGATGTCACCAATGAGGTAGCGCTGCAACGTGGGCGCCATCGCGTTGACCAGGCTGTCGACGTCCATCGTGTGAATCGGCTCGACCCGCACCCCGTAGCGCATGATGCCCAGGCCGACTACCGCCGAGGCGCACAGCGATGCGCGGAACGCGATCTGGTCGGCACCCAATGCCTTGAGCAGTGGGTTGAAAACCGGGCCGATGAACAGACCCTGCGCGATGTCAACCGTCTTGGCCAGGCCTGCCGTGGCGATCGCGCTGGCAGCGAACGGGCCGCCACCGGTGGCATCCCAGGTGGTGATCAACATCTGCAGTGTTCGGCGGCCGGCCTGGTCCACGCTGCCGCGGACGATCTTGTCGATGAACTCTTTCGTACCGAATGGCAGGTGCAGCTTGCGTGCCACCGGGTCGAGAATCCCGCGGAACGGGTTCTCGCGAGCGGCCACGTTGCCAGGATGGCACGGGTCGAATCAATGCGGCAAGTCGCGGAACGGCGTGTTGCGGTATGGCTCAGGTTCTTTCGGTAGTCCGAGCACGCGTTCCCCGACGATGTTGCGCTGAATCTGGTCGGTACCGCCGCCGATCGAGGTGAAGTAGGCGTTCAACGTCCGGAACGTCACCGCGTCGCCGACGGGATTGTCCGGGCCGGTCAACATGGCTTCTGCACCGACGATTTCGGTCTCGACGCGAGCTGTCTCGTGCAGAATTCGCGACATCGCGATCTTTCCGAGCGCTAACAGCGTCGCCGACTCCGCGCGATCGGTGGCCGCCTTCGAGCGTTGGGTATTCCACCGGTTGACAGTGGCCCACGCGTCGACGCGGGCGATCTGCTGACGAATGTAAGGGTCATCCAGCCGGCCGGCGTCCCGGGCCAGTTCGACCAGCAGATTGGCCTTCTCGGCCTGGGGACGCTTGGCGTCGCGGGCCGTGCGGGCGATGTCGGCCATGAACCGGCGCTCGTACAGGAGCGCGGTCTGCAGCACCGACCAACCGGCGTTCAGCTCGCCGATCAGGTTCCCGGCGGGAACACGGGCGTCCTCGATGAAGACCTCGTTGAATTCCGATTCGCCGGTGATCTGATGGATCGGCCGAATCTCGACGCCGGGCTGACCCATGGGCAACATGAAGAAGCTGATGCCCTGGTGCTTCGGCGCATCCCAGTCGGTCCTGGCCACCAACATCCCGTAGTCGGCGGTCTTGGCGAACGACGTCCACACCTTCTGCCCGTTGATCACCCACTCGTCGCCGTCGCGCTCTGCCCGGGTGCGCAGGCCGGCCAGATCCGATCCCGCACCAGGTTCGCTGTACAGCAGACACCACTTGCTCTCGCCGCGGATCGACGGTGGAATCAGCCGTCGCTTCTGCTCCTCGGTTCCAGCGTCGTGCAGCGTGCATGCGAACAGGTTGCCGCGGTCATGGCCGGAGCCGTGCGCCCCGACGGCTGCGAATTCCGCTGCAACGAGCCGGGATTGGGCATCCGAAAGGCCGCGGCCGTAAAACTCCGGCTCCCAGCTGGGGGTCGCCCAGCCGGCATCGACCACGATATGTGCCCAGCTGGCGCGATCGATATCGGGATTCCAGTTGGCCGCCAACCATTTCCGGACCTCATCGCGCAATTCGTCGTCAGTCACAGTCAGGCTCCGATCTGCTGCAGATAGCGTTCCCGGTGCCACGACGCGCTGCCCAGCAGCTGCGCGTCGCTACGGGCCCGGCGCAGATACAGGTGCGCCGGATGCTCCCAGGTGAAACCGATACCGCCGTGTACCTGGATGCTGGTCGCTGCCACGAAAACGAATGCGTCCGAGCAATACGCCTGTGCCAGGGCAAGATCCGCGACCCGGGACGATGCCTGCTCGGCGAATGCGCCGGCCACGAAGCGCGCCGCCGACACCGCTGACTCGGCCTCCAGCAACATGTCGGCGCACATGTGCTTGACGGCCTGGAAGCTGCCGATCGCCCGGCCGAACTGATAGCGGGTCTTCGCGTACTCGGTGGCCATTTCGGCCGCCCGCCGCGCGCCACCGGCCTGCTCGCCGACCAGGGCCAACGCCGCATGGTCGAGTGCTGCGTCGAACACACTGACGCCGGCACCCGGGCGGCCGATCAACCGGGCGGGGGTATCGACGAATTGCAGTCGGCATTGCTTGCGGGTCGGGTCGACAGTGGTCAGCGGTGTCACGGCCAAACCGGTGGCACCGGCATCGACGGCGAACACCGCGGGACCGGTGTCGGTCGTCGCCAGGACGTAGAACAGTTGCGCCGAGAGCCCATCGAGCACGTAATTTTTGTAGCCGGTGAGGTGCCAGGTGTCGCCGATCAAACCGGCGGACGTGGAAATCGTCGCCGGTAACCGGGCCGAGCCGTCCTCGGCGAAGGCAGCGGTCACTATCAGTTCCCCCGCCGCGATCCGCGGGAGCACCGCGTCACACTCGGCTGCATCGCCGGATGCGGTCAGCAAGCCGGGCACCAGCACCGCCGTCGACAGGAACGGGCTGACCAGCAGCGCCCGGCCCATCTCCTCCATCGTGATGCCCATTTCGACCGGGCCCGCTCCGGCGCCGCCGTGCTTCTCGTCGATCAGCAGACCGGTCAGACCCATGCCGGTCAGCTCACGCCACACGATCGGGTCGAAACCCGTATCGGTCGCCATCTGAGTGCGCACCTGCGCTTCGCCGGAGTGACGGGCCATCAGGTCGGCGACCGCGCCGCGCAGCGCCCGCTGTTCCTCGCTCACCGCAAAGGGCGTGCCGGCAGACATCAGCTCGTGACGGCCAGAGCTGACCGCAGGCTCGCGCACTGGCTGGTGAAAAACGCTTTGGAGACAGCCGCTTTCGGCACCACCAGATCGAAGCCGTGGAACGCGCCCGCGACCGTCTCGATCTGGCACGGCACCCCGGCCGCGGTGAGCCGGGCGGCATAGGCGACGTCCTCGTCGTGGAACAGGTCGTTGGTGCCGACGCCGATCCACGCTGGGGGCAGCCCGCTGAGATCTTCGTGGCGGGCCGGCACGGCGACTTTCGGATCGGCGTTGCCGAGGTAGGCCGCCCAGCCGAAGCGGTTGCTCTTCGGTCCCCATAGCCGGTAGTTCGGGTTCTCCGGCGTCGAGCCGCTGCGGTCATCGAGCATCGGATAAGCAAGCAACTGCAGGGTGGGCGTGATCTCGCCACGGTCGCGCGCCAGCAGTGCCAGGGCCGCTGCCAGCCCGCCGCCGGCACTGGCCCCGCCGATCGCGATCCGGGCCGGGTCGACTGCGGGCAGTGCGGCCAGCCAGGTCAGCGCGGCGTAGCAGTCCTCCAGCGGAGCGGGGTAGGGGTGCTCGGGTGCCAGCCGGTAGTCCACTGCCGCGACGGTGACGCCCAGTACGCGGGCGAACCGGCGGCACAGTTCGTCGTCCTGCTGCGCGGTGCCGATGACATAGCCGCCCCCGTGAATCCACAGCAGCGCCGGACCGGGCTGGCTGATGCCGGCCGGGCGGTGCAGTCGCACCCCGACACCGGAGCCAAGGATGAGTGCCTCGACGCCATCGGGTTTTTTGCCGGGCGGCATGACCGACGACAGCATGCGGATCAGCTTCAGTGTCTTCGGGCCGACCAGCGCCCGAGGCGCAAAACGTGCGACTTTGCGAAGGTCAGGGTGGAAATCAGTGCTCGGCATCCGTCCAGTATCACCAACGGCTACCGACCCCCAGGATCCGGACTACCCGACCTACTGCCGCCGGGAAGCGGAGGGGCTTGATGCGCCTCGTCGAAGTGACGAACGTCGGGGCTACCCCGGTCAACGTCGTGGTCTGATGGTTGCGGTGCAGATGAAGAAATAGAGGAGATGGGCGAATGGCTGGTCTGGCCGGACTTGCTTTGGGCGCGGCTCCGATTGCGGGTGGGGCATTGTTGGCAGCGGCGGCCGGCCAGTTAAGGGGTCCGTTCAGGACTGCGGACTTTCGCGAGCTCATCAAGCTGGATCAAGACTTGCTGAAGGGTATTCCGCCGGAG
>CBAAAS010000255.1:2693-5301 GCA_964658855.1 uncultured Mycobacterium sp. | reverse complement strand
TGAACGCTTCCGGGTCGACGTAGTTGGTGTCCGACTCGTGAGCGAGTTGGAAGTCAATCATGATCGAAGCGTCCTCGGGCAGCACCCACTCGCCGACCCGGACCCTGGTTTTCGTGGTGCGCAGCGAGGCCGCGATGGTGGGCCGGACGCGCTGAATTTCGTAGATGGTGGCCTGCCGCAGCTCGGAGCCGCCGGCGTCGACTTCCTCGGTGAGTCGCTTCATCACGTCAGGGTTGCGCCGCAACCGCTCCACGGCCCAGGCCAACTGCGAGGCGGTGGTTTCGTGACCGGCGGCGACGAGCGTGAGCAGTTCGTCGGCGATGTGGCCGTCGGAGATCGGCTGGCCGTCTTCGTAGCGGGCCTGCAGCAACAGCGCGAGCATGTCGCCGCGGTCGGCCAACGCCGGATCCACGCGTGCCTCGGCGAGGAGTTCTTTGATCACCGCGTCGAACCGTCGCCGGAAGTCCGCCAGCTTGCTGCCCGGGCTCCAGGAACCGTACTCGCGTCGCACCACGGGTGGCATCCGCTGCATGAGTGAGCCCAGCGTGATCAACGACGGGATCACGAGGCGAAGTTCGTCCAGCGCGTCGGCGCGCTCGCCGAAGGTGGCTCGCATGATCGCGTTGAGCGTCAGCCGGGTCATGGTCTCTAGCGTTTCGAACTCCTGGCCCTGCGGCCAATTGGCGGTTTCGCGCAGCACCTCGTCTTCGACAATGCGCTCGTAGTTCTTGACCCGCTTGCCGGAAAAGTTGGGTAGTACCAGCTTTCGCCGCTCTGAGTGCTCCTTGCCGAGCAGGCTGAAGGTCGAGCCGGGCCCGAACGCCTGCCCGAGCACCTTGGTCGGGCGTTCGATCAGATCGAAGCTGGCGCTGTAGACCTCTTTGACGATGTCGCGATCGTGGATGACGATCATCCTGCCGAAGATCGGCAGATTGATCGTGAAGGGACCGCCGTAATGGCGGCTCAGCCGGGGTATGACGGAGTACTGCAGCGAGGTCAAAAACAGCACGCTCTGTACGAGCTTGGGTAACCGCAGCGTCGGCGGCAGCCGCACCGGGTCGGTCGTCGCGGTGGCCACGTGTCACCCCCCTTGTCGTTCTCCAACAGCAGTTTCAGCGTACCGAGGCGCTACTGATCCTTGGTGAACAAGTACACGCGGTAGGTGTACTCGCCGCTGCGCAGCGCGCCGTTGAAAGCCCAGTCGGTCATGTCGCTGGCGTACCGGGCGAAGGTGCGACTGACTGCCGAGCCGTGGTGCTGGCTGATCCGGTCCTGCTTGCGCGGTGCGTTCTTCTCGTTGCCGCGCAACACATTCTGGTCGATGACCGACGTCGACAGCTGCCGCAGGCCCGAGTTGGCGAGGTCTGACTCCCACTCGGCAACCTCGGAGCGCGGGCGGAAGTCGGTGTAGAGCAAGTGTCCGCCCGGGCGCAGCACGCGCTTCACTTCGCTGAGGAACTTCGGGACGTCGGGGTACAGGTGCGAGGCCTCCACGTTGACCAGCGCGTCGAACGACTCGTCGGCGAACGGCAGAGCCTGGGCGTTGCCCTCCACGAAGTCCAGGTTGTCCAGGTGGTGCCGGTTCTTGGCGAACTCGATGCCGGCCGGGTTCAAGTCCAGCCCGGTGTAGGAGGCCGGGTGCTGAGTACGCACCAGATATGAGGCCCCGCCGCCGTGGCCGCAACTGCACTCGAGCACCTTCTTGCCGGCCAGGTCCACCTGGGTGGCCGTGCGGTGATACAGCTGGATGAAGTACCGGTGCGGTTCGTCGGCGTCATCGAGCGGAATGCCCATTGCTGGGTCTTCTTCGTATCCGTAGTTGAAGAAAAGCCAGTCGTCCCCACCGAGCAGCTTGGTCTGCGAGGCGAACCTTGTGGTCGCGAATGATGTGAATATCAAACGAAAGACGAAGGGGTTTATCACCAGTCGATGAACGAGCGGGCGACGTGTCAGGCGGTTCGCGGTGGCCATCGCGGAAGTATGACATGTGCGCGCGGACGGCGACCAAACCGGCTGGCACCGCTGACCGCCGTTACTCGCCGAATCCGCAGGTCCACGGCGAAACCAGGATTCCACCACGGCCGGGTCGCTGGGCGCTCGTGACGTAGCCCACGGCGCCCGTCGGAACCGATATCGCGAAACGGAGATTTGAGCGCGGAGACCGGCGAGACCATTCGCGCGCTTTCGCGTACACCCCGCTCAATGCCAAATGCGCTGCGGGTCGAATAGGCCGAATAGTAGGCGCAATTACCGCCGTCTATTCGATCGCGGACGGCCGCCGTCCGCGGGATGTACGATTGGCTTACCGGCCGGAAACAATGTGCCGGAAAAATGTCATCCTGGCGGCATCACCGCAGCTAGAAGCGCTGCATGGCCTGGGTTCAATTCTCAGATAAAGCACGGGGAAACCCCTGACGCATGGTCGCGACAGCGTGGTTTACTCCTCCCACTGGTCGCTTGCGTATCAAAGCGCCACACGCGTTCGGGACGGGGCAGGGGATGGCGTTCGCTGGAGTGCTCAGGCGCGCATGGATACCTCTGGTCGTGCTGGCCGTCATCGCCGGCGCGGTATTTTCGGTATCTCGGGTGCGCGCTGTCTCCGGATTGG
>CBAAAS010000255.1:0-2683 GCA_964658855.1 uncultured Mycobacterium sp. | reverse complement strand
GTCCTTGCCCCGCGGGAAGAAGGTGTCGAACAGGTTGGACACGTACCTGCCGTATGGAAAATCCGAGGTTGCCGACGCCGGGCACCTATCAGAAAAATCGGTCGTCTACGAGGTCGACGGTCCGGTGGGCACGGTCGCAGACATCAGCTATTTTGATGTCAACTCCGACCCGCGGCGCGTCGATCGGGCACGACTACCGTGGTCGATAAAGATCATCGTGACGAGTGCCGCCGTACTGGGCAGTCTCGTTGCGCAGGGTGACACCAACAGCATTGGCTGTCGGATACTCGTCGATGGTCAGGTTAAGGCTGAAAGGATCTCGCACGAAGTGAATGCGTTCACCTACTGCCGGGTCAAAGGCGCATGACCAGTCACCAACTCCGTCACGAGAACGCTGCAGGGACGCTCGCGGCGCGCTTGGTCCGCCAGCTGTCGGTGCCCATCATTCTCGGGTGGTTGGCGATCACGGTGATCGTGAGTGTCGCCGTTCCCTCTCTGGAACAGGTCGCCCGCGAGCACGCCGTGTCACTGGGCGCCAAGAGCGCGCCGTCGGTCAAGGCCATGGCGCGCATCGGAAAGGTGTTCAGGGAATCGGATTCCGACGCGATGGCGATGATCGTCATCGAGGGTGGCGACAAGCTCGGTGACGACGCTCATCAGTACTACCGGGACATCGTCGGGCGACTGAAAGCTGACCCGAAAGACGTCCAGCACATCCAGGATTTTTGGGGTGACCCGCTCACCGCGGCGGGCGCGCAGAGCCCCGACGGCAAAGCCGTCTATGTCCAGCTGAATCTTGTAGGTAACCAAGGCGAGACGACGTCGAACAATTCTGTCGCCAACGTCCGGAAGATCGTGGACGGCATTCCCGCGCCGAAGGGCGTAAAGGCCTATGTGACTGGGCCGGCCGCTATTGCCGCTGACGGTAATACCAGCGGCGACAAGACCATCCTGAAGATCATGATCACCACGGTCGGCGTGATCTTCGTGATGCTGCTTTTCGTCTACCGGTCCTTCGTCACAGTGGCTCTGCTGCTTGCCATGGTTGGCGTTGAATTGGCCGCCGCCCGAGGCATCGTGGCGTTCCTTGCGTTGCACGATGTGATCAAGTTGTCGACCTTCGCCACCAACATGTTGGTGTCCCTCGCCATCGCGGCGGGCACGGACTACGGGATCTTCTTCATCGGGCGCTATCACGAGGCACGTCACGCCGGTGAGGACCGCAGGACTGCGTACTTCACCGCCTACCGCGGCGTCGCCCATGTTGTCTTGGCGTCGGGCCTGACCATCGCCGGCGCCACGTACTGCCTGAGTTTTGCCCGCTTGCCGGTTTTCCAGACTCTGGGGGCGCCCTGCGCGGTTGGCATGCTGGTCGCCGTTGCGGTCGCGCTGACTCTGATCCCAGCGGTCATCGCGGTCGGCAGTCGATTCGGTCTGTTGGAGCCCACGCGGCTACACAGTGTGCGCGGTTGGCGGCGGGTGGGCACCGCCGTCGTGCGTTGGCCGGCACCGATTTTCGCCGCGACGTGTGCGGTCACCATCGTCGGTCTGCTCGCCCTGCCGAGCTATAAGGTCAGCTACATCGACCGCGACTACATCCCGAAGGACACACCCGGCAACGTCGGAATGGCCGCGGCGGAAAGGCATTTCTCTCAGGCACGGATGTTGCCGGAAGTGCTGATGATCGAGTCCGATCACGACATGCGCAATTCGGCGGACTTCCTGGTGTTGGACAGGTTGGCCAAGGCCATCTTCCGGGTCGAGGGAATCGCGCGGGTGCAGAGCATTACCAGACCACAGGGCACTCCTCTCGAACACACCTCGATTCCCTTCCTGCTGAGCTTGCAGAATGCCGGACAACTGCAGAACCTGCAGGTGGCCCAAGGTCGTCTCGGTGACCTGACCAAACTGGCCGACCAGCTCGGCGGAACCATCAGCTCGCTCGAGCGCGTGAACGGTCTGATGAATCAGATGGTCGCCACCACCCATCACGTCGCCGGTGTCACCCGGGAGACAAAGGCGATCACCGATGAAGTGCGTGACAACATCGCTGATTTCGACGACACTTTCCGCCCGATGCGCAGCTACTTCTACGCGGATCAGCACTGCTACAACATCCCGATCTGCTGGGGAATCCGGTCGGCGTATAACGCCACTGACGGGGTGGACAAGCTCAGCGAAAAGCTGGGGGAGCTCAGTAAAGACGTGGACAGCGTCGATACTGTTGTGCCGCAACTCGTTGCGCTGCTGCCGCCGCAGATCGAGACCATGCGAAGCCTGCGGACCATGGTGCTGACCATGCACAGCACGCTGTCGGGGATGCTCGATCAGGTCAACGAATTAGGCGGCGACGCCACCGCCATGGGTAAAGACTTCGATGCAGCGAAGACCGGCGACTCGTTCTACCTGCCGCACGAGGCTTTCTCTAACCCGGACTTCCAGCGGGTCGAGAAGCTGTTTTTGTCTCCGGACGGTACGGCGGCGCGGTTCATCATCTCGCACAAGGGCGATCCCGCGACCCGAGAAGGTATGTCGCGAATCGACGCCATCAAGACGGCCGCCTACGAAGCGCTCAAAGGAACCGCGCTGGAAGACGCCAAGGTCTACGTCTCCGGCACCGCCGCTACCTTCAAGGATCTGCGGGAAGCGTCGAACTACGACTTCATGATCGCCGGCATTTCGT